>JAKSBV010000111.1 GCA_022360955.1 Bacillota bacterium | reverse complement strand
CCGTAGCCTTCCAAAGGTTCATTTGGCCTTCGCGGTCTTGCATCATTGCGATGAGCATCTTCTTGGCCAGCGCTTTTCGTTCGGCCGGAACGCCCTTCGGGATGGCCCAGCCCCAGATTTCGTTCCACGCAAATGCCCCCTTGGGATCGCGTGGCCCCATTGGGAAATATGAGATGGACACGTTGCCAGCGACTTTCGACTTCTCGTGATTGTTGAACGTCCCGTAGTGAACAGAGTCGGACACCGTAAACGCCGCGTTCCCGGCCTGGAATATAGCGTTGGCCGCATTGCGGTCGTAACTCGGCATGCCCCTCGGCGAGATCTTGTGGGTGTTCATGGCATCCCACCAGAATTCCACGACTTCGCGCATGCAGTCCTGGTCGAGGGCAGCCGTCCAACCGGCGGCAGCAAGCGTCTTATTGTCTCGCTCAAAAATCGGCATCATGACGTCACACTTGTTGGTCCACATCGTCCAGAACCAGGTGAACCAAGAACTGTTCATCGCCATTCCGCCAACGAAGCCGTATTTCACTTTTCCTTCTTTTTGCAGACGCTTGGAGACCGACACCAGCTCGTCCCATGTTCTGGGTACGTCGTCTTCCTTGACCAGATCGGTACGGTAGAAGAAGGCACCAAGGGTATGAGCCATCGGTACGACGGTGTTCTTACCATCATCGTTGACAAAGGCCGCAAGAGGCTCCTTCATCGCCAGCTCGAGAATCTCCTTGTCATCGATCGGCTCCACCCACTTTTTCCAAAGCTGTCCCCAGTCGTCATTGTGCCAAATGACGTCATACTGGTCGCCACCGCTGGTCAAAGCAGCCGTTACTTTTTCCTGAAAAACTTTGTAGGGAACGGCGTCGAGAACGATGTCGACCCCATTCTCCTCACCCCACTTCTGAAACATCTTCACCGATTCATTGTGAATCGGGCTTGGCATGTAAGCGACCTTCAATTCGGCCGCCAATGCGCCGACCATTGAGGTCGCATATAGAAGCGCTGCGATGCCCGTAAACAGGGCAAGGCGACAAACTCCACTACTTGCCTTCATATCTTCCTCCCGTTTGTGACTGTCCAATGCTGAACACGGCCATTTCGATAAACCGTGCCTGAGTTGGCCTTTGTTGTTGGCGGAACAGATAGCTTCCGCGGCTTTACCGCCGAGATCGGACCGGCGGGAACTCGTGGTGATTACTAGAGCCGGAGACCGGCAATGACGTACTTCTGACCAAACAACGTGACTACTAAGGCTGGAATGAGCGCCAAGGCTGCTGTTGCACTCATCAGATGCCACTCCATTCCCATCTCGTGGACGAATTGCGCCATGACGACGGTCAGGATCGGTACATTGCTCCCAGTCAGCAGCAACGCGAATAGAAACTCATTCCATGTGTACAGCCAGCACAACACCGCCAAGGCGGCCAAGCCGGGAAGAGCAGCGGGCAAGGCGACCCGCCAAAATGCCCCCCAACGTGTGCAACCGTCGATTAGGGCAGCTTGCTCCATTGACGGGCTGATGCCATCGAAAAACCCCTTCATGATCCAAGAGAAAAAACAAATGTGAACTGCGATATGGGGCAGAAGCAGACCCAGATAGGTATCGTAAACGCCCCATGTCTGGGTGATGAAATACAGGGG
>JAKSBV010000199.1 GCA_022360955.1 Bacillota bacterium | reverse complement strand
ATTTGAATATATTCGCAACTTTTAATTGCATACACTTCTCCACGAATAATACGTGTTAAGGATGGCCAATGGGTAAAAGCGACTCCAAAAACAACACCTCTAATACCTCCTCCTACTGCAAAGGAAATTAAAATAATAAAAATTAAGTGCGGCATGCCTATAAACATATCTACCAACCATGATATAACAGAATCCACTTTCTTTCCTAAAGTTGCAGCAGCAATACCAAGTACGGTAGCAATTAACGCTCCAACAAACGCACCTAAAAAGCCAACAAAGAGTGACAATCTAAGTCCTTGTAATGTTCGAGTAAACATGTCTCTTCCTAACCAATCTGTTCCAAACAAGTGCTGCAGGCTAGGGGATAAACTCTTTTTAGCAAAATCGGTAATCAAATTATCCGGACTTAGCAGATAACTGATGATTATAGTTAGCAGTATAACGGATACGGATATAGTGAGAGATATCATCATCCTTGTTCGAGCATTATACTTTTTTGTCATTAGATACCCTCCTTCAGCCTTGGATTAATAATGGCATTTAACAAGTCAGCCAGCATGTTTCCTACAAAAACAAAGACAGCACTAATCAGCACGATTCCCATGAGCAGGGGTAAATCACCTTTTAAGCCTGCCTCTGTCAGAGTAGAGCCAAGACCGGGATAAGAAAAAACTTGTTCTGCCAGCACCGAACCGCCAAACAACTCGCCAAAATAGGCAAAATGCAATGTAATAGCAGGGAGCGCAACATTACGCAAACCATGATTCTTTATTATCTGCCACGTCGTTTCGCCTCTTGCTTTAGCAAAAATAACATACTCACTATTAAGTACATCGACCATTTTTTCTCTTGTATGCAAGATTACGCTTCCAATGCCAAGAATGCTTAATGTCACCGCCGGCAAGATCAAATGGTGAAGTCTATCCAGTAGAGTTACATCCTCACTTGCAACACCTATAGGAACCGAAATGCCTATTGGAAACCATTTTAACCACACTGAAAAAATAATCAAAAGAACTAATCCAAGCCAAAAAGTAGGGATGGATGCTTGCACATAAGCAATCCATTTTATAATCCGATCTATCAGTTTTCCCTTTCGAACAGCCGCAATCACACCCAGAATAAAACCTATCAGGCCTGAGAGCAGCCATGATATTCCCATTAATGCAGCTGAAGCCAATGCCTTTTCCTTTATGATATCTATTACCGGTTTCCCGTGTACTTTGGAAACGCCAAAATCACCCTTTAACAAGTTGCCTAACCATGTCATGTATTGTTCACTAGGCGGGCGGTCCAGCCCCCAATAAGCTTCTATTGCTTGACGTTGTTCCAGCGTAAGAGATGTATCTCCGCCTACATAAGCAGTGATAGGATCAATGGGAGAACATTGCATCATAACAAATGTTAAGATAGATAAACCAATTAATAACGTAATCCCTCGTATAAATTTCCATGTAAAGTATTGAATACCTTTCACCCATAACATCCTTTCAAAATAGTAACACAATGTACAGACTTTATAGACGTACATTGTGCTACCGGAAATTTTATTTATTTAAAGCATCTGCATCCCAAGTCCATTCACCAACGTTAGCCAGCAGTGACCATTCATGACCATGGGTATGTATAGGCTGGTTTCCGACATTGATTCTTGCATCTCCTGCATAAAGATGATCCAGTCTAAGAAGCCACACAAAAGGCGCATCGCCTAAACCACTTGAACCTGTCTCTCCATCCCATTGGGAAAGCTTCCAATATTTGTTCGCTTCCTCTTGCGTTGAAGCATACATCGCTTTATTTAAATAATCTGTTACTTTTGGGTTATCCATGTATACAATGTTCTTATATCCCATACCTGCCAAATCAGGATGGTGCATATAATAGTATTGGTGAGGATGATGTCTGCCTCCTGCAAATAATACTGCATTTGAATGCATCTTTGTCTTTATTTCATCCCAATTGCTTCCTACCAAATTGATATTGATCCCAAGCTTTTTGGCTTGCTCTGATACGACAATGGAAGTATTTGTTCGGATGATGTCTGCTGATGCATGATAAAGGTTAAATTCTGCTTTTAAACCATTTTTTTCTCTTATACCATCCCCATCACTGTCCTTCCAACCGGCTTCTTCAAGTATAGTAATGGCTTTTTCCACCTGATTATCTTCAATAGCCGTTTCTTCATTCCACCATGGCATCTTATCCACTAAAGAATAGGCTTTTTTTCCATGACCATTAAGAACCGTATCCACAATAGCTTGCCTGTCTACCCCAATATACAGCGCTTGTCTAATCGCTATATCCGATGTAACATCATTACCGATATCAAATCCTTCCGGTGTAGTGCCGGAGCCGCTTTTTTGCGTTGGGAGAGAAACCCCTCGAACATCATTGCTCTCATAAGAGCCTATCTTCCAACCGGGTATTTTTTCATCTGCAAATTCAGGCAGCACATAGATCATATCTACCGTACCATTTTTAGCTGCAGCAAGAGCAGCATTTTCATCTAAAAACAATAATGTGAACTTTTTAAAATGAGGCTCTTTACCTGCATAATAGGGATTCACTTCAAATATGGCCTGTTGATCCCTATCCCATTGTACCAGCTTGTATGGCCCTGAACCGATAGGGTTTTCAGCATAATTGTCATCATAATGGTTTTTAGGTAAAATAACAATCTCTGTTAATTGTGCAACAAAAGTAGATCTTGGTTCAGTTAAATGGAAAAGCATTGTCTGCGGATCTTTAATTTCAATCTTATCTACAAATGTTAAGTCCCAATGTTTCCCATCTTCCTTTAACATTTCATAAGAGAATTTTACATCCTCAGCTGTAACAGGTTCTCCATTGGAAAACTTATAATCATCTCTTAAATGGAACGTCCATGTAAGAGCATCGTCACTTACTTCATAAGATTTTGCAAAATCTCCTATAATCTCAAGATCAGCATTTCTTGTAAGTAATGTGTCATGAAGAATTTGAGACTGACTGTATAGTCCCCACCTTTTTCTTGGGTCAAATTCTCCCGGCGGCCTTGTTCCCATACAAAGTATTAATTCATCCTTTATCTCCGATGCTTCTTGCTGCGAATCTAAATTGGCGTCGGCTTGCTTTGGTTCCGAATCCGAACCGGTATCGGTCTGCCCTGGTTGGGAGCAGCCAACCAATACGGCTGTAATCATTATGACAGCACATAAAATAGATAATATTTTTTTAATATTTTTCTGCATACCTCTCTCCCCCTCTAGGATATATTTGGCAGCTAGTCCTATCAAGTGGCAAATGATAATAATTATCATTTCAAACTAACCATTACTAAATATACCAGATCACCTGCCACAAATCAATATCATAAAAACAAACTTCATAATTCTTCATAATTCCGATATTTTATTGGATAGGCTTCTTCCTTTATTAACCTTTGTTCTGTATAGGAAATCTAATGATTGATTGGTAGTATTGCTTGTCAGAGTAGCTTAAAAACTCTCCTTGATGAAGCTCCATAATCTTTTTACAGTTCATTAAACCTATACCTGTACTATTTGTCATATATAAACTGTTTTTAGGATTAATACCATTAGAAATAGTAAATTGTATGAAATTCTTTTCAATGACAGCTGTTATTTTTACAGTAGTACGATGATCACCATAACGAATAACATTCGTAAAAATATTATCAAATAACCTTCCAATCAATCTCATATCATATACAAGTGCATATTTATGGGGTTTAAAAGAAGTAGTGTAAGTAAAACCATTGGCTTCTAATAAAGTTAGACGCTGACTGATTATAGATATAAGATTGTGTATTGAGTTACATCGAAGCAACGCCGTAATCTCCATTTTTTCCCCTTTAAGATAGAAATGCTCAAAGGCTGAATTGACAAGATCATTGAGTTCCAGTACTCGATTTAAGCAAAGCTCTGTATATTTTATTCGTTTATTATTATCTGTGAACTCATTATCGGATAAAATCTCCAAATAACCAATTACGCTTGTCAGGGGTGTTCTCAGATCATGAGAAATAGAAGCCAATAAAGAATTTTGGGCACTCCTTTGCTGCTCTTCTATGATTTGTCTCCTTGCGAGTTCTTGTCTCAATTCATTAATGTGAATGCTGAGATGTGCTAATTCATCATCACCCTCAATTAAAATCTCACTCTCCATATCGCCTCCTCGCATATTGTGAATACAACTAATGATATAGTTTAGATAATATAGGCGTTTTTTTATAAAGGTAATGACCAGGGCGATATAAAGCAAAAAGCAAAAAACCACATTCAATATTAAACAGATATCCTTTAACCTATCAGAAAATATTCTTATACATATACCTGTAGATAGTTTCTGTAAAAAGAAAAACGTTACTACTAATAAAGGTAAAATTTTAATTGAAAAAAACAAAAGTTGTCTAATAAATTTTCCATATTGCTTATTTTTAATATACAACATAACCTTTTCCCCATACAGTATGAATATATTCAAAGCCTGAATCGATAGCCTGTAGCTTTTTTCGTATATTTTTAATGTGAACCGCCACAGTATTATTTGAAGACTGTATAAACCT
>JAKSBV010000417.1 GCA_022360955.1 Bacillota bacterium | reverse complement strand
TGAATTAAGAGAGAAAGCCATTCATGATGAAGTGACCAGAATGAAAGGTGCAAAAAAAGAAGGCAGAGAAGAAGGGATCAAGCAAACTGCAGCAAATATGCTTAGTGATAATATGAATATTGATACGATTCATAGAATAACCGGATTACCTATAGATGAACTTAAAAAAATTCAAAAGAGTATCGAGCATTAACTTGATATTGATTGAAAGAATTCTTTAGAGTCGGCAAGCTTATTTACAAGAGAGCTGCCGGCAATGGAATTTCTTTTATGTTGTATTTGCTGCAAGGAGGGGATTTTGTCAGTGATAAAAGCAGTCTAACAGGGGTATTGTTTCATAATGAAACAATATTACAGACTGCGATTGGGTGAACGCGATTGATGAGATGATAAAAATTGTTACGGAGGATTCACAATGAAAAAACCCTTTGTTATCAGCATTTCCGGCATATCCGGCGGCGGCAAAACCACCGTTACAAACGCGCTGAAGGAGCGGCTCCCAAACTCCGCTGTAATTAGCTTTGATGATTATGGGGAGCGTGTTTACCTCGACCGCGACATCAATGATTGGTCGGCGGACACCAATGATGACAACGAGTGGCATGTGGAGCCGATTGCCACAGATATTGAACAGCTATTATGCGAACCGCTGGATTATATCATCCTTGATTATCCATTCGGTTACGGAAACCGGCTTGTCGGGCAGTATATCAACCTTGCTGTTTTTGTAGATGCTCCTCTTGATGTCGCATTGGCACGGCGGATTATCCGTGACTACACAAGTCGCGAGGAAAACACTAATGTTGCCGACGTCCAGGAAGTAAGCCTTGCAGCGCTTGATAAGGAGCTTCGCTTCTATTTGGCGCGTTCCCGCCCAACTTATGCCCGTATGCCGGAAATGCAGAAACCGATATCTGACCTCGTTGTAGACGGTACTAAAACGCAGGAGAAAATTGCGGATGAGATATTAGCTCATATCAATACTTTCAATCACTGTGGATCCATCATTGACGGGAGTTATATCAAAATCGCGACAGAATCAGATTTACACAACATACTCAATATTGACCCATTTCGCCGTACTAATTCAATTCGTCATGCAATTAAGTGCGGTGATTGTTATATCGCGGTTTATGATGGTATTATAAAAGGCTTTGCAATTATGAATTATACATTTTTTGATAACGGCTTTATAGAACTGTTAATGGTAGCGAAGAAGTATAGACAATGCGGCATTGGCTCGGTACTGTTGAACCATTTGTTTGCTGTGTGCAAGACGCAAAAACTCTTTACCTCAACCAACAGATCAAACGAGCCAATGAGAAAATTGCTTGAAAATTCCGGATATACTTTCTGCGGTCAAATAGACACCCTTGACGAAGGCGACCCAGAATTGTTCTTCGTAAGACAGAAGGGGGTGTGAAGGACATATGGCGACTTGGCTTACTCATCTGCGTGCTGCCGAAAGAGTATCTGAGCAAATAAACATCTCAGATAGAAGTTTATTTTTTGCAGGCAATATTGCGCCGGATTCAGATACGCTTTCGGATATATCACATTGGTGCGCCAATGGCGATAAAACAACTTGCGATGCTCAAGGGTTTTATATAAAATATATTTCAGATAGACTTTATCCGGAAGTACTGAGAAAGCAGTGTGCATAGAACAGGGGACGGTTCTCTGTTTGAAAATGTCCTGTTGATATGATTAAGATATCAGGAGGGTAATTTTTATTCCAATTAGTACAGATACTGAACACATATTTATTAAACCCAGGGAGAATGATTGACCCCGAATATGCAGAGACGTATAACAATGCGAAAAAGTTGTTTGATGCAACCAAATATTTGGGAGCCGGTGAAAATATAAGTTTACTAGGCGCAAAAGGCTTAGCAACGACAACCGGAGATGTCATTACGGCTGCCGGAAGTACTGAGAAAGCAGTGAGTAAGGCTGTGATTATATCAAGCAGCTATGGATGTTTCTTGTATGCAAGGAGGAGAATTTGTCAGTGATAAAAGTAGTCTAACAGGGGTATTGTTTCATAATGAAACAATACCCCTGTGCTCTTTTTAATATAAATATGATACAAAGGAAAAGAAATCAAATTATGAAAAAATATTGTCCTTTTGTTTAGAATATGATAATATTAAAAAATCGCCATATTATTATTTAGGCAGATATCATTATAAGGAGCTGAGTCCTATGACAAATCAAGGAGAGGCACAAAACAAAAAGGTCATTCCTATGAAAAAAGCTGTCCGGATCATCGCATTTTCTATTCTGACAGGAGCATTTATATTGGGAGGCATTATGTTTTTTATTATGAACGCTGAAAGTACCCTTTCAATGCGGCCAAAGAAAGTTACAGAACAGCATCGAGGTGTTGAAGGCCGAATGATCGATATTGAAAATGAGAGATACAAAGAAGAGCTGGGTGAAGTTTTAGGGGACATGGAAGTGCAAGTGGCGTTCTTAAGAGTAGTGTGCGCAGGATTTGTAGACGTTTGGGAAAATAGCATATATAGTAACTCAGATACGAAGCTGATGATTAAAATGATAGGTGAAACTTTGGACGATACCTATCAATCAGAGTCTATTGCACTAAAAGAAACAAGAATAGAAATAAGAAACGCGATGAAAAAATTGGCTGACCCACCTCAGGAATGCAGGGAGCTGCACAGTTTAGCCCTACAAATGTATGGGCATTATTCAGAATTATATGAGTTAGCAAACTACCCTGACGGTACTTATACCACTTATGCTGATAGGGTCGCTACAGCAGAATCACGATTTAAAAACATAGTTGATAAAATTTTAGTAACTTACCCTGACGTTACCATAGGCACACTTACAGACGAATGCAGAGAATTTCTTGAAGAAGTAATGAGAATAGCCTATTAGCGATGTTTCGGCGTTCCCCTTTGTAAATGCGAATTTTCTTCAGGCTGCGGTCGTTATGTTTAATATCATAAAATACTTGTTTTAAAATGAATTGTCAACCATAACGATTAAAAAGGTTGACAATTCATTTTTTTTATTCTATAATAAATTGGAAGTTACCCGTGTATTTTACAATGAACAGAGCAGGAGAGATTTACTAAAAACGTTTTATGTAGTAAAATCCGGCTAAAATGAAGAGGGTGCAATGCCTTTGAATTTTTGCCCTTCTACATGGTGAAGTGAAGAGTTTTTATATTTAACGTAGAAAATCCAATATATGGATAATATTTTTGTATTCGGTATATTAAAGGGTTGGAGAGATTGATGAAAGATATCAAAGAAATAACCAATATATTGGGACTTAAAAAAAATAGTTCTCATATGACCGATGTCATGGCCATGATTCTGTCTAATGCTCGTCTTGCAGGTGAGATTGAGGACGGGTATTTTATGGCAAAGCAAAAATTTGTTGTAAATCATCTCAGGTCTATAGAAGAAGACAAACTAAACTATAGTGCCCGGATATTAACACGGAAAAGAGCAGGCGACGTAAAATATATTCACTGTAGGTCCCAAGTTTATTGCAATGATCATTTGCAGTCCGAGCTTTATACAAGCCTTATTAAAAAGAAGCAGGCCGGGACCCGTTCTTTAAACAATGTCAAGCATTTTAGCGGGAGCCCTATGGAGAAACTTACCTCATTTTCACCGGAACAAATAATGGCCTTTAGCAAATGGAGCGGTGACATGAATAGCATACATCTTGGGGAAAAGCCTGTTGTACAGGGCATGCTTTTGCTTCTTGCTTTAGAGGATTACTTATGTATCAAAGGGTCTAAAATCCATAGGGGCAATATAAGGTATCTCCATCCTATAAAAGCCTGCGAAGATATCTTTATTTATCGTGAACAGAATAAAATCACGGGAATATCAAAAGACAAAGAATGTTTTATTTTAGAGATTACGGGGGAATCATCATGTTTAAAAAAATTGAACTGAAAGATATGACCTACTGTGCAATGTTTGCAGCTTTAATTGGTGTACTCGGATATGTAGTCATTCCTCTTCCCTTTAGCCCTGTGACAGTGACAGGACAAAGCCTTGCCGTCATGCTGGCCGGTCTTGTATTGGGACCTGTACAGGCTGCTGTAAGCGTATTGGTTTTTATACTGCTCGGCATTGCCGGTATTCCTGTTTTTTCCGGCGGGAGAGCCGGTATAGGGGTTTTATTCGGACACTCCGGGGGATACATTGCCGGTTTTTTAGTAGGTGTTGTGGTCATCAGTCTATTAGCAAGGCAGAGCAGGAACATCTGGAGGCTGGGGGCGGCGGCGGCCCTGGGAGGCATGCTGGTAGTCTATCTGTTGGGCGTACCTTGGATGGCCTATATAACCGGGAGGAATGTCCAAGAGGCTATTGCCGCAGGTGCGCTTCCTTTTATACCCGGAGATATTTTTAAGGTTTTTGTGGCCGCTTTATTGGCAAAAAAAATAAACTTTCATTTCAGGTCAAGGAGCTTTCAATGAGTAGGGTATATGTTGTCGACGGCTGCAGAACCCCGATCGGAAAGAAAAACGGCATATTAGCCGAGTATCTTCCGGAAGAATTGGGGGCTGTTGTTTTAAATCATATTCTCAAAAAAAATAAGCTGGATTCAAAAAGTATAGATGAAGTGATCCTTGGAAACGCAGTAGGGCCTGGGGGGAACATAGCCAGACTCAGTTTATTGGAAGCAGGGTGGCATACGTCCGTACCTGCTACGACCATAGATTATCAATGTGCGTCGGGCCTAAAATCAATTATGATGGGTTCGTGGATGATAAAGGCCTCCCAAGCCGACTTGGTGATAGCGGGGGGCGTGGAGAGCACATCTATGGAACCTGCCAGAAGATATAATCCTAGAGACCCTAGATTTGAAGGGGCCGATGTTTTTTATCCGCGGGCTCAGTTTTCTCCTAAGCATGTAGGCGATCCTGATATGCTTACCGGAGCTGAAAACACCGGGGAACTTTTCGATATATCAAGGCATGAGATGGACCGGTGGGCTCTTGTCAGTCATACAAGGGCTGCAGAGGCCAAGAAGCATAAGAGATTCAAAGAGATTGTTCTTCCGTTGGGGACAGATCGGCAGCCCTTACCGGATGAAGGCATAAGAGAAAAAATATCTATGAGAGTGCTAGCTAAAGCGAAACCCGTAGTGAAAAAGAATGGGAACATCACCTGTGGCAATGCATGTTTAACCCATGACGGCGCCTGTGGGCTGCTGCTGGCCTCAGAGTCGGCAATAGAGAAGTATGGACTTGAGCCAATCGTTGAGATAGAAGCCGTTGAAAGTGTGGGCGTAGATCCGAATTATCCGCCGATAGGGGCATTGGAAGCAGCTAAGAAATTGATAGCAAAAGCAAAATTGAATCCTGACGCAATAGATGCCTATGAAGTT
>JAKSBV010000457.1 GCA_022360955.1 Bacillota bacterium | reverse complement strand
TACCCATTCGATGCACCCCCTAACTCTGCCATCGCTTGATTGTATTCTTCATCCCCTATCGGTTTGCCATGCCAAATATTTTTACCTTCCATGAAAGAAACACCCTTTCCTTTCACTGTTTTTGCGACAATAATGCTAGGTATACCTTTTGCTTCCTTGGCCTTATCTATCGCATCGGATATTTCTTCAATATTATGTCCGTTGATAGTCATGACATGCCAGCCAAAGGACTTCCACTTTGCTGCAATATCTCCCATCGGCATAATTTCATCGGTGGTTCCGTCTAATTGTACCCCGTTATCATCAAGGATTACGATAAGGTTATCGACTTTAAATTTTGCTGCCGACATCGCCGCCTCCCAAATGATACCTTCCTGGCTTTCCCCATCCCCGATCAGCACATAAGTATAATAATCTTTTTGGTCCAATTTTGCTGCCAGAGCCATCCCCAAAGCCGCAGGGAGCCCCAAGCCCAGGGGACCGGTAGACAGCTCAACGCCAGTGGTTGTTTTGGCGCAGGGATGTCCTTGCAAATGGCTGTTTAATTGTCTCAGGGTCTGCAAATCTTCTTTAGGAAAGAATCCCCTTTCCGCCAATGCAAAATACAGCATGGGGGCCGCATGACCTTTCCCCAATACAAAACGGTCACGCTCATCCCATGTAGGATTATGGGGATCAATATTCATCTTCTCAAAATATAGCGTCGTCATGATCTCTGTTGCCGATAATGAACCCCCGGGATGCCCTGTTTGAATTTTGTGCAATAACTTTATTAATTCTACTCTGAAAGTCTTACATAGATATCCAAGGTGCTCTTTGCTTTCTATAGTCAACCTCATAAGATCATCTCCTTTACTCCCCGTCAATAGGTGTTAATATCAATTTAAGCCCCTCTTTGCTTTCAAACATTTTAAACGCTTTTTCCCATTCCGTTATCGGCATCTGATGGGATACAAGAGGCTTCGTCTTTACTTTCCCTTGCTCTACAAGCTGGATTGCTTTTTCCCACGATGTCCATTTTGAACCTAAAGAACCGGTAACCTTTAATTCTTTGAAACAAATTTTTTCAAAATCAATGCTGATCGGTTTTCCAAATAGACCTATCTGGGTAAACTGCCCCTGTTTTTTGATAACTTTCAACGCATTATCGGCAGCTTTTGCCACACCGGAACATTCAAGGACTACATCAACTCCTCGTCCCTTTGTAAATTGTTCAATAAATGTTTCTAAGTCTTCTTGCGTTACATCAACGATATAATCCGCTCCTAATTGTTTGGCCTTTTTTAGCCTTTCACCATCAACACTTGTACCGGAAACAATAACAGTTGCTCCTTGTACTTTCGCTGCCTGTAAAGCCGCAAGACCGATTGCACCGGGGCCTACGACCAGCACCACATCACCAACCGTAATTTTGGTAAGCTCCAATACCGCATGGGTAACACATGCCAGCGGCTCAAGCAATGCTCCGGATACAAAATCTATATGATCGGAAAGTGCGTGCACTCTCTCTTGAGGAACAACAGTATATTTTGCAAAAGCACCGTGATACCAATAACCTAACGTCTTTCTGTTATTACATAAGTTATAATATCCGGTCATGCAATAATGGCATTTGCCGCAAAAACTGTACGCCGTTTCCGAGGTTACTCTGTCTCCACACTTCCATTCGGTAACGCCCTCGCCTACTTCCGAAACTACACCGCAAAACTCATGGCCGGTAACAACCGGCGGCTTTAGCGGAATAGCAATGTCATCATGATAGATATGAAGATCAGAACCACATATGCCGGCAGCTTTTACTTCGATTTTCACCTGACCCGGTCCTGCTTTCGGTTCGGGGATCTCTCTGATTTCCATGTTGCCGTTACCTTTAGCATATTTGACTAATGCTCTCATAATGATCGCCGCATTCTTTCAAAACGATGCGGTCATTCCCCCCTTAAAATTCAATAATTTTATCTTTATAGATAACACATACTAGAATTAGAAATATAATGGCTGGAGTACGATTATATTTCTAACGTTACAGTGCGTTATCTATACTAAAAATCGCACATTGTAATCTCAAACTGCATTGGAACAAGGACGTTTTAAAAAATACATCACTCATGTTGCTTATATAGATATCACACTTTAAAATAAAATATATAACCTGCATACATTCTACGTATTCTATTCAATATAAATCGTATTTTTGAGCACGATGACTGTACGCTTTTCAGGACAAAATAATTACAACCCTAAAATATGAGGTAAAAATAATGATAGCTGCGGTATAAAGGTTACCAATATTAATGCGACAATCAATGCGACATAAAACGGCAAGGCCTTTCTAACCAAATGCTGCATAGAAATATTACATACCGATGCTATACTAAATAAGCATACACCATAAGGGGGGGTTGTTAATCCTAAAGCTAATCCCATCACCGACAATACCAAAAAGTGTATAGGATCTATCCCCGCTGTGACTGCAATCGGCAAAAACAATGGTGTGAATACAATGATTGCGGGGCTTGCGTCAACAGTCATACCGACCAGCACCAAAATGATATCTAATAAAATTAATAGACCTACCGTACCGCCGGGCATTTCGAGAAGCATTTTTGCAAGAAATTGCGGAACATGCTCAAAAGAAATAATAAAGTTTGCTATTGCACTTGAAGTTACGATAAATAAAATGGCACTTGTCAATATGGCCGTGCTCTTTAATGCGTCCGCTATGTCTTTGAGCGTTAACTTCCTGTATATGATGCCGTCAATAATCAAAATATATAATACGGCTACTGCAGCACCTTCCGTCGGCGTTACAATGCCTGAGAAAATTGTTCCTAAAATAATAATAGGTGCTATCAATGCGGTCCAGCATGAAAGAAATTTTTGTCCGATATGCTTCAAAGAAAATTTTACTTTGCTGCCATAACCATGTTTTTTGGCTATGAAATAGTTAGGAAGCAACAGCATTATTGTTACCAATATACCCGGCAGCAGCCCGCCGGCCAAAGCCTTAGCAACCGATTGCTGTGTAGAAGCTGCCGCTAATACAAGTAATATGCTCGGCGGTATTACAACCGACAGGCATGATGAGGTTAATGTCACCGCGCCGGCATAATCCTTTGGGTACCCATCTTCAACCATTCTAGGAACCAAGATCGAACCAAAAGTAGCACTATCCGCCAATGATGAGCCGGATATTCCGCCGAATATCATACTGCCTACTATATTGACCGCACCTAATCCCCCGGTCATCCACCCCACGATTGATGTGGTAAAGTCGATCAAATTTCTGCCTACCGTCCCTCTCTCCATCAAAGCCCCTGTTAAAATAAACAAAGGTACTGCCAACATCATAAATGAAGTTGCTGCTTCACTAAATAATTGAGGGATAATCAGCAGATTAGGTACCGGTTGAAAAAATAATAATACGATCATTGAAGCAAATCCTAGTGATACCGCTATAGGAGTACCAATAATTACCAGCACCGCAGTTATTATGACTAACGTTATTGTCATTGGCATTATTTTTAATCCTCCTTTACTAAATCATCTATAGAATCTACAAACATTTCTTCTTTTCCTGCAATGACTCTATATTGTTTGATAGTCAACTTAATAATTCTGGCAATACAACCTATAAATATGGGTAATCTGACAACAAACAGGCTCAATTCAAGAATGACCGATTTACTATCAATCCTTAGATAATGCAACAATAACCCATAAACAAAATAAGCTAATGCAAACATATACACCATAAACATAAAATTACTGATGATTCCAAACACTTTTTTGGGTCTTTTAGGAAGCTTCTTTACAACTAAGTCCAAAACGATATGAGAATTATCCGTAACACCCGCACTTAACCCCAACCATATCAACGCCCCTAATAGCATTTCACCTGCCTCTACCGTCCAGGGAATAGAATTGCCCGGTGCCAGCCGACTTATGACTTGTAAACAAACATCAAAAAATATACACGCAACGATTATGATCCCAAGATATTTATCCAAGTTATATAAGAATCTTAGAACTTTTTTCAATAAATTCACATCCTATCTCTATTAGGAGCTCTCCTTTTTAAAGAATATGGCTGTTTAAAACAGCCATATTCTTTAATTTCTTTCATGTTTTGCTTACCACTTATTATCTGGCATCGTCAACAGCTTTCATAAATTCATTATAATCGGCTTCGCCTAATTTCTCCTTCAGTTCACCATACATAGGCGCAACCAGTTCCTTAAACGGTTCTTTTTCCGCAGCAGGCATATCATAGAATGCCACTCCTGCTTTTTCCATTTCCTCTCTTGCATACACTGCATATTCATCATCCGCTGCCCGGTTAGCTTTATCATATTCTTTACCGGCTTCCATTAAGATTTGTTGGTCTTCTTTGCTTAAGCTTTCCCAAATCTCTTTATTTATTACTACAATCGAATAATCGGTCATGTAGTTCCAAATGGTCATCTTATCCGCTACTTCATGAGTCTTAAAGTCATATACGACCGGTACGGAGTTATCTTCCCCAACAACCGTGCCCAATTGGATTGAAGTATAAATTTCACCTGATGGCAGTGGAACCGGTTTTGCTCCCAATAATTCAAAGATCCTTACAAACATCTGATTGGACGGTACTCTGAATTTCAAACCTTTAATATCTTCGGGCGTTTTAACCAATACCTTATTGTTGATTAATTGTCTAAATCTTCTCGGCGATACCGCAATCGCTACTAACCCTTTCTTTTCAAATTCTTTCAACCACTTTTGCCAAATCGGAGGATTGTTTGCCAGGAATTGATTCACATGATCCATATCATCAAACAAGAACGGCAATTGAATGGATGATAATTCAGGTACAATTGAACCTAATGCGGTAACTGATTCCAAGCCGGCTTCCGTTGAACCCACCTGGATCATCTCAAGCATAATTTCCCAGTTTCTTTGGCATAATACCCCATTACCAAAAACTTCAACCTCTAGGTTGTCACTTTTTGAATTAGCATATTCCGCCAAAGCTAAAGAACCTTTTTGCCAAGGACTTTCTAACGAAGAAGTGTGATTAATAGAAATTTTTACTTTCTTTTGCTCTTTTGGCTGCGGTTCTTCTTTCGGTCCTTGAGATTCTGTCGGTTCTTCAGTTTTTGCAGCACCGCAACCAACTAATGTCACTACCAGCACAGCCATTAACATGAATACAATAACTCTTTTGAAATTTTTTCCCATTTTTCCGATCCTCCCTAGATTTTTATTTATTATATCCGACAACTATATTTAATAATATCATCTCATCAATCATTGCCGGCATATAATCAAAAGTTAAAATAAATTTCCATTTTCATCAAAATTAAGATGCTTAGGTTCTTCTAATATTTCTATTGTTTTATCTTTCCTGGCTTCTTCAAGTAATACTTCGGAAATATAGAGCTCCTCAACACAAAGCGTGTTTTTCATCCTTACAATTCTTGGATTTTTCTTGTCAATGAAATTACATGTCTTAATGGCCGATTTGATGGCCAAATCGTCATTTTCCATCACTGCCGGAATTTTGACCGTATGAGGTAATGTATTTGTGATAATATTAGGATAGGTATTTGCAAAATCCATCTTATCAAATAATCTTCTGGTCGTGAAATCAGCTAGACCAATGCCGCACGCATTTCCATGCGTCTTATGGGTCAAATCCAGCACGATTATTCTTTGTACCGTCGGGCCTCCGGATGCATATGGGGTATCATACCTGCCTGTAATATTGGGGTCTATACCCGCACCGCTAATCTCTTTCCCCATTTCATCTATAATCAGAACATCAATCTCGTCGAACTTGATCCTTGGCATTAATGTTTTCGATTCCAGCAGTAACTCCGGTTCTTTTTCAGGTATCTCCTCATTTGTTAATGCTGCTATTTTGTACGTTTGATCGTATGCATTTTCGATGCTGGCAACGCCAAAGATAATTTTTGCATTTTTTCTGATAACATTGGCATACATAGGCACTTTTTCGCTCATGTATTTGAATCCGTCCGCATGGCACGTATCGGCACCAACCTGCTTGCCCAGCCCGATTGTTATCATCTTCATCAATCCGCTTTCATATTTTCCCCTAAACGATGTATGCGCTTTTATTCGGTTTACGACAACAATACCGTCTGCCTCGCAGGCATATTTATCAATATATACCGGTTCACCGGTTTCGGTATGTCCCACCAGTGATACTTCCATTGTTGATCTGATGGGGCAGCCTACATAATCTTCCGTTACACCATACGATTCGATAATTTCCCGCTGTCCTTCGGCTGTAGAGCCCCCGTGACTTCCCATGGCCGGAATGATAAACGGTTTTCCGCCCAAGGACTTGAGGAAGTTTGCAATTTCTCTTAGTACCAGTGGAATATTGGCTACCCCCCGGCTTCCACATGTGATCGCAATGCTGTCTCCCGGCTTGACTGCGGACCTTATTTCCGTCCTGTCTAACTGCTTTGACACCTCTGCCGCAACGTCTTCAATCTTTTTAGGGTTGAACTTTTGTCTTATCTTTGCCATCTTAGGCACTTTAATATCTACTAATAATTTGCTTATATTATCGCTCACATTCTCTACCTCTTCTTCATAGCATTAATCCGTATTTTATATTTTTTATGCAATCCAACGCATCCGCCATCCGGCTTGTTTCTCTTTTGTATTGCATTTTATAACCTTTCCCCCAGCTTGATCGTATCGCCTCCTACTGTTTTTGGGTAAAGAATTTCCATATATTTTCACGGCATCAATATCATCCGAACCATTTGTTTTCACTATTTGACCATTCTAAACGATATCAATTACAGCAGCTTCTTGATATAAGCATAGGCTTTTTCAGCGGCTTCATTTTGTTCAGGGAACATCATACACTCCATCGCTAGAATGTTACTATATGACACCTCCTTCAATACCTCGATCGTCTCTTTAAAATTATAATGTCCGTGACCGGGATACCACCTGTTGCTATCGGCAAGGTGTACGTGACCTAAAACGTCCTTTACGTTCTTGATACTATTGACCATACTGCGTTCTTCAATATTCATATGAAACGTATCAATATGTAGCTTTAAATGACTGCTGTTTATCTTTCTTACAAACGCTGCTGTTCGTTCCAAATCACATAATACATCACTTTCAAATCTATTGATTGCCTCTAATACCAGCACAACATTTTCCTTTTCGGCTGCCGCAAGGCATTCTTTCAGGCTCATTATTAATTTTGTTTCAAAGGCTTGATAACTTTCGGTTTCTTTGACCTGTCCTCTTATCAGCCCTATAATGACCCCTGCATTAAAATGCTTGGCAAAATGGATATGATCAATGATGCGTTGAATTGCTTTTTGTCTTATTCCTTCATCGGGACTGCTTAAGCTTAACTTATCCATACCGTATCCTGAACCCGTACCAATTGTTGACACTTCAATGTTATATTGCTCACAAACATCTTTGATTTCATTCACATCAACTTCTTTCGGGTCCCTAATGTGTAACTCTACCGCATCATATCCGATTTGTGCAGCCTTTTTAATGGAATCCACAAGATCGCCCCTTAATACTATCGGGGCCATTTCAGATGCATTTTCCGCTATTGCGATACTAAGTTTCATCATACTCCTCCCTTTAAACCTATTGTTTCTGCCAATCATGCTGTGAGTCTCTCAGAAAAAATATAGATTATAATTTTGCAATTACTTTAATAAACTCACTTGGGGTATTTGTAATTTTTTCAAAATACGCGGGCATTTCTTCAAAATCAATGAGATTGGTTATCATTGCTTTAACATCAATTGCTCCTTTATCAATTAAATCGATTGCAAGCGGAAACTCGTTCGCACTGTTTCTTGAACCGTTTACATCCAATTCTTTCTTAGTAAACATAAAAGTCGGAAGCGGAATTTCGCCATGAGAATAGCCCACCAAAGATACTTTGCCGGTATATGCCACATAATCAATTGCACTCTTTATCGCCGATACGGCTCCCGAGGCTTCTACTAATGCTTCTGCCATACGCCCGCCTGTCATTTCTCTAATTTCATCAACCGCATTTTGCCTGGAAGGATTAATGATATGATCGATCCCCAGACCCTTACACAATTCCAATCTTTTATCCAAAGGATCTATAACGATAGGCACGGCCCCTAAATATTTAACATATTGTGCCGCCAGTATCCCTATCGCTCCTGCTCCGGTAATCACTACACATTCGCCCGCTTTAACATTTGCCCTATGTACGCCATGCAATGATATTGTCAGCGGTTCAACCATGGCCCCGTACTCAAATGGCATATCCTTCGGAATCTTGTGTACCAGGTCTTTGTCGTGCGCATAATATTCCATATAACCGCCATTGCGATGCACACCTATAACCTCCAGGTTTTCACAAGCATTTGTTTTCCCAACACTGCATGGATAGCATTTTCCGCAGTAAACATAGGGCTCTAATACTACGTGGTCACCTTCCACCACGCCTTTTGCATTTTCCGGAGCATATACCACTTCTCCTGCCAGCTCATGCCCCAAGGTTCTTGGGAAAATTCCAAGCGGAAATACTCCCTTATAGGCAGATATCTCCGATCCGCATATGCCTAATGCTTTTACTTTAATTGTAATTTTTTCTTCAGAATTCTCTAAGGATATATCTTGAAATTCAAACTTTTTAGCTTCTTTTAAAAATAGAGCTTTCATAAACGGTTCCCTCCTTAGACACTTAATAGAATGAGAATAGATTGCATTTTTAAAATAGCGCCTTCATAAATTCACGGGGGATATTTTTTTGGGGGGGGGCAAAATGTTTTTTTAATCACAATACTTGCCTCATAGGATTCATTACATAACTACTTTCAAAATACTAACGCAATAGATAATTAAACTTAGGTCTTGTCAACGTGTCGTCTGTCGTCTGATGTCTTGGAGGCAAATGAAATAATGGTGGTCGGACGTATGTCATCTGATGTCATGTTTTATTATAATACATATTCACTAAAAAATCAACAGGTATTTCTTATATTTTTATTTAATTTGCTCAATTGCCCTCTCAATATGTCTTTTCATGACAGCATATGCTTTCTCAGGGTCCCTTTGCTCGATTGCATCAATAATACGTTGGTGGTATTCGGATGTAGAACCATCATAACTGGGGATAATATCTGTCATGTATCTTTCGGAAATACACTCATTTATGATTGGAAATATTCGCTGCAATACGGGATTCTTCGTACTTTTTGCAATAAGCCTATGAAATTCCACATCATCGGAAAGCAGCGTCTTTCCTTTCTTAAAATTATCTTCCATTGTCGTTTTATTTTCCTTAAGCCTTTCAATCTCTTCTTCTGTCGCCCTGCGGGCAGCTAATGCCGCAATTTCGGGCTCAAATATCAGCCTGGTTTCTAAAAGGTGTTGCAATAGTTGCTTTTCGTTAAGAAACGTCACACCAAAAGGGTCTTCTATTAGTCCCGGATTTTTACATACAAAGGTGCCCTTTCCTCTCTTAATCTCCACAATATTAATTGAAATCAATATTTTAATAGCTTCTCTAATTGTGGAACGCCCAACATTTAACGTTTCGGCCAATTCGATTTCATTAGGCAGTTTATCTCCCGGCTGATACTTGTTTTCTATTATTAATTTTTTAATCTTCTCTGCCGTTTTCTCAGATAAGAGTATCCTATCCACCATTTATTCATCGCCCCCATTTTTGATTGATGACAACATATTTCCTTAAATAGTCAAATACATTTTTTGCTTTAATCCACATTTTATTACTATCATTTTATTACTATCATTTTATGCTTCAAATGTCAACATCACTTTCATGACATCTTCCATATGATGGTCTATATATTCATAGGCTTGTTTGAAATCCCTAATACGATAGTAATCGGTAATCAATTTTTCAGTTTTGACTTTTCCTTCTTGCATCAACCGAATGGCTTCTTCAAAGTCTTCCTTGACATACATCATAATGCCGATCATATCAATTTCCCTCCGTTGCAACAGCGGCATCTCAATCTCAACAGGCTCTTTAAAATTACCTACCACTACAATCTTCGATGCTCTGCGGGCGTTGTTGATCGCTTGGTCAATAGTCGTTTTAACCCCTGCACAATCAATAATGACATCGGCCTTCCTATCCTCAAAAATCTCCGAAATAGCATCACCGATATCTTTTTCTTTTGTATTGATACAATATTCGATACCGCAGTCCCCCGCAATGTCCAGTCGTTTTGAATTAATATCGGTAATCATTACTTTATCTGCACCACACGCTTGCGCTGTCTGAGCAGCTAAATTCCCAATAGTACCGGCCCCCAATACAAGAATGTTGTTTCCCTCGATATCCCCACATCTCCGGACGGCACCTACGGCAACGGCAGCAGGTTCAACCATTGCACCCTGATCAAAACTCATATCCTGCGGCAGTTTAATAACTTTTGAAGCTTCTGCTGCAAAATATTCTGAGGCCATACCCGGTTCATGTATACCAAATACTTTTAAATGTTCACATACATTGTAATGTCCGATTTGACACGGATAACATTTCCCGCAGAAGACCTGCGGCTGGATTGTTACTTTATCTCCTACGGATAAACCCTCTGCTTTTTCTCCTGTCTTTACGATTACACCCGCACCTTCATGGCCTTGAACGACAGGAAAGCGCATATACTTATGTTTGCCATGATAGACTTGAATATCCGACCCGCATATACCAAGTCTTTTCATATTGATTAATACTTCATTTGCTTTAATTGCCGGAACCGGTACATCCAACATATCTATTTTGTATGCTTCCGGCATTTTTACTTGTAACATTTCACATCACACCTCAACTATTTCATATTAACATCTGTCGTCATACGTCTTATTTCATTATATAATAATTTCTGATAAATCTCAATATTTTTATATGTGCGATGTATAAATTTGGGTTGAAGAAAATGCTTCCAAGGTCACATATTCATCTCCCTCATATCGAAAGGGTTCGATACCCTTTCGATTTTAGCGCCCATTTACTTTGACGCGTATTCCTGCAATAATGCATCTTTAATATCCCATAAGGGCTTTGACAAATCAACATAGTAATTATGCGGGTTTTCGAATCTCAAAACTTCAACCCATAATTTATCGATCTGCTGTCTGCTGTACTCTCTGATCTCATCCAAGTCCGGGCTATTGTAAATACACTTTCCGTCTTCAAAAATCTTAACCAAAAGCTTTTTCGCATAAAAATTCGAAATTCTCTTCCTTTTCCACGTATGTTCCGGGTCAAATATGACATACGAATTCCCATCATCTATCGTTTCGTCGGCCAGGGTAATAACATCGGCAATGGCTTTGTCATTGGACCGGTTAAATAACCTGTATACCTGTTTAAAACACGGATTGGTAATTTTCCCTACATTTTCACTCAGTTTAATCTTCGGTATAAGCTGTCCGTCTTCTTCCACTGCCGCTAGCTTGTAGACACCTCCAAAAACCGGTTCGGACTTGGAAGTAATAAGCCTTTCCCCCACGCCAAACAGGTCAACCTGCGCCCCCTGTATCAAAATGTCACGGATAATGTACTCATCCAATGAATTTGAGGCTAGGATCTTACAATCGGAAAAGCCGGCCTCATTCAGCATTCTTCTGGCTTCTTTTGAAAGATAGGTAATGTCCCCGCTGTCAATACGTATCGCTTTAGGTCTAAATCCCCGGGGCGCCAATTCCTCCTCAAAAATCCTGATCGCATTAGGTACACCGGATTTCAATACGTTATAAGTATCTACCAGAAGTGTACAATTCTCCGGATAAGTACGGGCATAGGCCCTGAAAGCTTCCAGCTCGGAAGGAAACAGTTGAACCCAGCTGTGTGCCATCGTACCAAGGGCAGGAATATTAAAGTCTCTGTCCGCAATGGTACAGGCCGTTCCGACACATCCTCCAATATATGCGGCCCTCGCGCCAAAGGTAGCGCCATTATAGCCCTGGGCCCTTCTAGAACCGAATTCCATTACCGGTCTGCCTTGTGCGGCTCTTACGATCCGATTCGCCTTTGTCGCAATCAGACTTTGATGGTTAATCGTCAATAGCATCATTGTCTCTATAAATTGTGCTTGTATAATGGGTCCTTTCACCGTTATGATGGGTTCATTGGGAAATATGGGTGTCCCTTCCGGGATCGCCCAGACATCACAAGTAAACGAAAAGTTTTTTAGATATTCCAGAAATGCCTCATTAAATATCTTCTTCGTCCTTAGATAGGCTATATCTTCTTCGTCAAATTTGAGGTTTTGCAAGTATTCTATGAGCTGCTCCACTCCTGCCATAATGGCAAAACCGCCATTGTCCGGTACTTTTCTGAAAAACATATCGAAATATGCAATTTTATCTGCCAGACCATGTTGAAAATAGCCGTTTGCCATCGTAAGTTCATAAAAATCCGTTAACATTGTTAGATTCATCTTATTCTTCCATCTACTCTGCTTCATGTAAATTCCCCTTCACCTTTTATCCTTAAAATAGTAACCTGTAAACCATACTCATTATACCTCAATACCCATCACTTTTGAAGGTTAATTTTTCGATTCGTATATTTCACGCTTAACCTTTTACATTGTCAATACCCGCTCAACTCTCAGCCTTCACCTGTTTTTCCTTTGGCATATCGGTTATTGGATACCAAACTTTAAAATTAAATTTATACACCCTCTCATTACAGGTACATTTAGTGCAGGTGAAGAAAATTATGGAAATGACCTTATGGAAAGGCTTAGAGCCTGTTAGTGCCGCAGAGGGAGGAAGCAGCAACTGTTTGAGCGCTAGCGAGTTTTGCTGCGACCCGGCGCAAGCTTACAGGCTCTTTGCCTTGGAATATCAGTTGTTGGAATAATTTTCTTCAACCGGAATTTATACACCCTCCCATTACTCCCCTTACGAACGCATTTGCCTGACAGAAACCAATATGATATAATACTGTATAAAATATACAAATACAGATATATCGTAAAAGGAGGAAAAGGGTCATGGCAGTGAGGCGTATTAATTGTGATAAAACCGAAATCATCGTAATGGTAGAAGGCAGGAAACGGGTTCGAATGCTCAATTTGACTTATGAACAGATTACACGCATTCAGTTTGATAAGTTTGAAGAGAGACGATTTCTGTTTTTCAAAGTACCTTCGGAAAAAATCACCATTGTCACGGGTAAGAGAAATGAACCCATTGTATACACCAAAATGAAGGAAAAGAAGTATTTTGATCAATACAAAGAAGAATTAAGAAAATTCGTAAAGGATAATTCCGTTTCTTTTGTGGATAATACATAATGGAAGCAGGGTCACGCTTAAAGGTTATCATTTTCAAGCGTGACCCTGTCGCTTATAAATTGATGATATCTCTTAATAATGAAGCTGCCGCAGGGATAACACCGGAGGCACCGCCAATGATTGTCAGTTCACCCAGGGTATCGGAACAATACGTAACCGCCTTGTCTTTTCCGTCAACACGATAAAAGGCATTGCTATTGTCTATCGCTTCCAATCCCACACGCATTCTGATAGCGTTGTCCTCTTTTACGGCACTTCCGATCAGCTTGAATTTTTCCCCTTTTTTCCTGGCCTCTATGATATCTGCAACGGTTAACCCGGTTATACCTTGCACAGATATATCTTCTAATGTCTTATGGCTCCCCATAAGCACATTCGTAAGTATCAGCAGCTTTACAGCCGTATCCCACCCTTCCACATCCAGTGACGGGTCCGTTTCCGCAATCCCCAAGTGCTGCGCTTTTTCAAGGGCCTTTTCATAGCTTATAGAATGCTTTTCCATTTCATCAAGGATAAAATTGGTGGTCCCGTTTAATATCCCCTGTATTTTGTAAATGTCGGCCCCCGCTAAATCAATTAATCCCGCATTGACGGAAGGCAGAGCACCTCCCGTAGTGCAGCCGATGCATAGCTTTGCATTATGGGCCAGCGCCATTTGATACAATGCATGATACGCAAGCAGTATGGGCCCCTTATCGGCTGTAACGACATTAATCCCTCTCTTTAACAGGGCCTTTATATAGGTCAGCCCCGGTTCTCCGGTTTGTTTATTGGTAGGCGTAGCAACCACCGCCGTATCAATATTCATGTTTTGTATTATCCGGTGAATCTCTTCGCCTCCCGCTGCATATTGTTTATGAGTGCCTAAAGATTGCCGTTCCAAATGTTTGGATAGGCTGCCCCAGTCGATGCCGGAATCGTCATAGATACCGCCCTTTGAATCCAATACGCAGCAAAGGGTCAAGCTTATCTTACGGGCAATGAGGTAATCCTTTTTCATGGCAAGTAAATCGATCAAGGCTTTTCCGACATTTCCACATCCTATTAAGGCCAGCTTCATATAATCCCTCCGATTCTTTAATGATTGATTTAAATATAATACGATCAATAAATGACATGCCCGTTCACCCGGCTCTATCGTCAGTCATTATCTTATACTGTGCCGAGTACAAATGATAATAAGCACCTTTTTGATCCATTAACGCATCATGAGACCCCATTTCTACGATTCGGCCACCGTCAATATATATGATTTTATCGGCATTTTTAATGGTTGAAAGCCTATGGGCCACTACAAAAGAAGTTCTGCCTTCCAACAGCTTTTCTAACCCCTGCTGCAGCGCTATTTCAGTCTTAGTATCAATACTTGAGGTTGCTTCATCCAAAATCAATATTTTAGGATCGGCCAGCAATGCACGGGCAAAGGATATGAGCTGCCTTTGTCCTACCGAAAGTCTGGACCCTCTTTCATTCACTTGCGTATAATACCCGTGTTCAAATTCCATTATAAACTCATGGGCTTTCACAATTCTGGCCGCTTCCATTACCTCCTTGTCCGCAGCATTCAATTGACTATATCGAATATTATCCATGATCGTACCGGAAAACAAAAATGTATCCTGCATCATTACGCCCATTTGCTTCCTGAGGCTTTCCAATTTTACCTTGCTGATATTATGACCGTCAATCGTTATGGTTCCTTCCTGTATATTATAAAATCTGCTCAGAAGGCTGACAATGGTCGTTTTGCCGCAGCCCGTTGCGCCTACCAGTGCTACTGTTTCACCGGCCTTAATATCAAAAGTAACATCCTTCAAGACTTTATGTCCTTCATCATAGCTAAATCCCACATGTTTAAAAGAAACATCGCCTTTAATCTTAGGCATCGCATAAGCACCTTCAACATTAGCGACAATTACAGGCTCATCTAAAAGCTCAAATATTCTTTCCATATAGGCCATCGAAATAATAATCTGATTATAGAAATTTCCTAGATTCACGATAGGTGCCCATAATTTTGTGATATACGTTGAAAAGGCTAACAGCACACCGACGGATATCCCGTTTTCAAACCAGCTGATAGCCACTAAATAGAGAAATGCAACACCCATATTGGATATTGTTTCACTTAAAGGCCATATCAGGTGATTGATCTTTACCGCCGACATCCATGCGGTTTTGTATTCCGTGGCACATTCATCAAAAATCTCTAAATTTTCATCTTCTCGGGAAAATGCCTGTGTCACTTTAATGCCGCAGATACTTTCATGCACATAAGCATTCATATTGGATTGTTTTCTGCTAACCTGCTGCCAGCTTTTTCTCTGAAATCTCTTTAATATATACATTACCAGCATAAGAAGCGGCAGGGCTGCCAGACTTATAAATGTCAGCCTTACATCAATAATCAACATATATACTACGATTACGCCTAAACTCAGCAAATCCGTAATCAGGTTAATAACCCCATTTGTAAGCAGATTGTTCAATGAATTTACATAGTTAACAACTCTAATGAGTATTTTCCCATGGGGTCTGCTGTCATAGTACGAAAAAGGTAGTTTTTGCAAGTGTTTGAAGATATCCATGCGTATATCTAAAATAACCGCCTGAGCAATTTTTGCCATAGCTCTAATCCTGTATTTTAAACAGATAACACTAATGGTTATAGCTATCATATATAAAATCGATACTGCGATTACACCCTTAATATCTTTTTGAGGCACCCTTTTGTCAACCACATCCATCACCAAATAGGGACCTAACAAAGCGGCTATATTGGATACAAACATTAATACAGCTGTGATTGTAAGCTTATGCGTATGGGGTTTTAAATATCTAAACATCCTTTTTAAATGCCCAAGATTAAATTGCTCTTCTAATTCTTCATCAACATCAAATTTATTTCTTGCCATATCAGCCAACCTCCTTTATGGTGCATAAATTTTAGCTGAAGAAAATTATTCCAACAACTGATATTCCAAGGCTAAGAGCCTGTAAGCTTGCGCCGGGCCGCAGCAAAACTCGCTAGCGCTCAAACAGTTGCTGCTTCCTCCCTCTGCAGCACTAACAGGCTCTAAGCCTTTCCATAATGTTATTTCCATAATTTCCTTTCACTGGATCAAATACACTCCTCCTTTATTGAAGCATTGTCAAAATCACCAAGCTGGTTCCGATATACTTCGTAATAGGCTCCATGCATATTAACCAGTTCTTCATGGGTTCCTTGCTCTACGATTCTTCCGTTATCCAGCACGAAAATCTTATCCGCATTTTTAACCGAAGAAATTCTATGGGCAATGATTAAAGTCGTCCTGAGCTGGCAGAATTTTTCAAGCATTTTTTGTATCTCATGCTCCGTCTCCACATCCAGACTGGAGGTCGTATCATCTAAAATTAATACGGACGGGTTTTTCAGCATCGTTCTCGCGAGGGCTATTCTCTGTCTTTGCCCGCCGGACAGCCCTACACCCCTCTCCCCAATAATGGTATCATAGCTTTCAGGGAATTCTTCAATGAAATCATGGGCACTGGCCATTTGCGCAACCCTTATGACCTGCTTCTTTGTTGCGTCGGGAAAGCCATAGGATATGTTGCCTTCTATCGTATCTGAAAATAAGAATATATCCTGCATCGCTACGGAAATATTATCACGCAATTTTTTTAGTGCGAGATCATTAATATCAATATTGTCCAGCAGAATTCTGCCCTCTTCCGGCTCATAGAACCGGCAGATTAAATTCATAATCGTTGACTTGCCTGAACCGGTAGCACCAATAAAAGCGACTTTCTCCCCCCGCTTTATATCAATATTGATATCTTTCAATACAGGCTCATCACCATAGCCGAACGACACCTTTTCAAACTTAATATTACCCTGTATGCCCACATCTTCTATGGCATTATCCGAATTGCTGATCTTCGTCTCCTCATTCAACAGCCCTATAATCTTATCGGCACAAGCCGAGAAGTTCTGCAAATCATTGACAAGCCATCCGCTTTGTCTTAACGGCATATTCACACGTACAATCAAGGCATTGAAAATCGCCATCTGTCCTATCGTCAGTATTCCTTGTATCACAAGAATACCGCCGATCAAAACCGTTACGATCACCATTAAACCGCATATGAAATCCAGCAAGGGAAGATACTTTTCCCACACCTTAGCATTCTCAATGTTTCTTTTGGCGAATCCTTTATTCTGCTTATTAAATTTAGATATTTCATAGTTTTCTTTTGCAAAGGCCTTCACAACCCGATTACCGGCAATGTTCTCCTGTACAACAGAATTTAACTTTGAAAACTGCTTACGAATCGCTGCAAATTTCGGCTTAACCTCTTTTGCCAATAAAGCGCTGATGATAAATATCAACGGTGCAACCGCTATCACACACAGCGCAAACCATATATTAATCATAAACATCATACTAAGAGAAAAAACCAAGTGAAACGTACATTTAATTAAATTAGGTATAACATGGGATGTAAAATGTCTAACGGCCTCCATGTCCCCTGTCATTCTAGCCATGATATCACCGGTTCTGGTCCTGTCGTAAAAGGTAAAGTCCAATTTATTTAACCTGCTGTATATATCCTTTCTTGCTCTATAAACCGTGCTCTGCGAAATACTTTCAAACAGCATGCTAAAGCCATAGGCCCCGCTTGTTCTTGCAAGGGTCACAAGCATGAGTGAGATCAACAAGCCATATAAACGTTCTTTTTTTCCGGCAACGATGACCTCATCCACAATGGTCCCTGTTATATACGGAATCATTGTGGAGACAGCTGCAAACCCAATGACTAAAATAATCCCCAGAACAAACTTAACCTTGTGCTTCTTGATATAACCCCACAACCATAATAGCTCTTTCATTATATCGCCCTCACTTCATTAAAATGATTTGATGAATAAAAAATCTTATGCAATAAGAAGACATCTTAAAGCGAAGCAGCATACAAAAAAATAAGTTAATTTTTAGATATTACTCTAAAATTAAGCTTTTACTCTGATAAATTATACTCTCAAAATGATTGTGTATAAATGTACAATATTATTTTTATCATGTACATTTTTATATAAATTAAATTCAAATTTCATTCATTTTGATTCACCTTCTTCAAAATATGTGATACTATAGTGTTAAGGATAAATTGGAAAATTAATAAAAATAACCAACTGCAGCCTAAAAATACATTTATACAAACAACGATGCTTCTACGTTTTTTGTGTAAATATAAATGCCGGTTTAACGTTGGGTATCCATAGGAGACAAACTTTTTATGTGTTATTTTGATTTAGAACCAAAGGATTTTAACCCGCAGGTACTATATACATTTAAAAAAATAGTCTCAGGCGGTACTGCTATGAAATCTCATGCCCATGACTTTACTTCTCTTATATATGTATTGGAAGGGACCTGTAAGTATATTGTAGAGGATACCGAATATGCCATTGAAGAAGGTCATCTCATTGTCCTTCATCCCCACTCACCCCATCAAAGAATCATTGATGCGTCGGAGCAAGTGACCGAATTTCATGTGGGGTTCAATCATTTTTATATGGATGGGCTGCCGGAAGGGTATTTATTGCCCCCTGACGCACCTCCCGTCATTATGTTTAACAGCTATAAACAGACCTTTGCCAATTGTTGTGAAGAAATTATGAATGAGCAAAATAAACACGAGCCCTATAAAGGGCTTATACTAAAGTCTTTAATTATGAAGCTAATCACTTTAATCATAAGAGAGCATGCACTTTCACAATTACATCATATAGATTCACACAATATTGAAAAATCAGACCGTTCTGAAATCGTACAAACAATCATTGACTATATGAACGAGAATTACTCTAAAAATATTTCTCTGTCCAAGCTGTCTCAAAATATGTACTTGAGTCCGGTTTATATCTCTAAAATATTTAAAGAGGAGCTTAGCGAGTCCCCTATTAATTACTTGATACAGCTGCGTTTATCAAAAGCCAGTGAGCTTTTGGAACAAAATAAAGACCTGTCGGTCAAAGAGGTTTCACAAGCTGTCGGATATGATGATGCTTATTATTTTAGTAAATTATTTAAAAAATACTACCATACCTCTCCATCTAAATACACGCGCCCCCCTCAAGATTAGGCCTGTTCAAGACAGCGTCCCGCAGCCCTCAAAACACACCAACGACGGTTCTGCGTTTTTTGTCCAAATATACATTTGATTTTAAAGTGGGACATCTATATAAACCTATACCCGTTATACCAAAAATGGTTGAAAAAAAAGACCTGCAATATCATCTCAATTAGTTGGGATGATACTGCAGGTCTTGTTTCCCGATTCCGTCTGCAAAGCCGGGTCCGGTTTAACCTCTGCGGTATGTGGGTTTTGTAACCAAAACAATTCCTTCTTCAATAAAAAACATCTTAATAGGATATGGCATAAGCTGTTCCTATTGTCAGCCCTCTTCTCCGGAAGTAAGCCACTTCTTCAAAAAAGAAAATATAAAGGATATTACGCCCAAAGATATCGCCGTATACAGTAAAGGACGATTATTGTCCAGCGGACAACTGCCTGCCGTCATGGCGCCTTTTATGATATACATATCGATGAACGCATACAAAGTGGTCAGAACAAAGACTGCATAAAGTACATTATTTATCATTTTGTACACCTTTTTGGACATAAGATCCCTCCTTATTCAATAGAGCGGATATTTTCAATGAATGTCTCCATCTGTTCCTTGCTCCGAAATGCTCCCGGAATGGTATATCGGATAATACCTTGCTTATCAATAACATAGTTTGCCGGAATACCTCTCTGCTGATAAACACTCCAGGCCTTATCCTCTTTATCTAAGAGCACCGGAAAGGTATATCCGTTCTCTGTGATAAACTTCCTTACCTGATTTTCCGCTCTGTCACTATCGTCTCCTCCACGCATTTCAACAGACGTAGGACTTACGGCCAGTATCACCACATCCTGGTCCTTATGCTCATCATATATTTCCTGCATCCAGGGCATTTCTTCCCTGCAGGGAGGACACCATGTAGCCCAGAAACTGAGGAAAATGATTTTGCCTTTGTAATCGGACAGCTTGACTGTATTGCCCTCGAAATCTACAGCTTCAAAATCCTCCATAGCAAGATCCATCATACCTTCCGGAATATCCTCTTTATTCCCCCCTTCCGCCTGTTCTTGAGGGGGCGCTGTACACCCAAACAATAAAGCGGCAGAAATCATAACGATCAATAAAAATACTATCATTCGTATCTTATTCATTTTTATTCTCACCTCCATTATATTAAATAGTACCACCCAAAGCAGCCAGATAACCAAAAGTATTGGTTAGAATGAGTATTCCTATGACTACCAATAGGACCCCGCTGACAATTTTAATGGGTTTCATGTACTTGTGAATGCCCTTTAAGTACTTCCACAAATACTTCAGAAAGATTGTAAGAATTAAAAACGGGATGCCAAGGCCCAAAGAATATACTGTAAGCAAACCGATGCCATGCCATACTGTCCCACTGCTGCCGGCTAGTATCAAAACTGATGAAAGCACAGGACTGATACAGGGCGTCCATCCAAAACTAAACCCAATGCCCATAAGCATGGAACTGTATAAACCCGGTGCTTTGCCTGAAAGTTGAAGCCGTTTCTCATAGTTTAAAAAGGAAATCGGCAACAGCCCCATGTGAAATAGCCCAAAAGTAATGATAAGCACACCACTTATCTGACGAAATATCTCAGTGTTTTTTAATAAAAATTTTCCGATGCTGGTCGCGGTAGCCCCAAGCAGCACAAATACAATTGTGAACCCTAACACAAAGGCTGCCCCATTCCATATTAACGTTCTATGGGCTTTCGCATCATGCATCATTGCCTCAGCCGACTGCCCTGTCAAATACGTCAGATAGGCCGGTATCAAAGGCAATACGCAGGGGAAAAAAAACGATGCTATGCCTTGCAGAAAAACGGTAATGACCGTTAGCTCCATTGTCATCAACCCATTCACTTCCTTCCCTTTATTCTTTTTACTTGCTCACTTTGCAATATAGATACCCAACTTTAAAATGGCATTTATATTTACACAAAAAACGCAGAATCATCCTTGTTTTGGATACTATTTAATCCATAACCGATCAAAAGGCGTTTCAAAAAAGTAAAATCTATGATCCGTGGACATACATAACATATATAATGTATTTTTTAAAACGCCCTGTGTGTAAATAGGATTTTAAGGTATAAAGTTGGTTATCTTTATCCGCACACAAGTCTGCTTTTCGGCGGTTATGATATAGATACCCTCAAAATGGCATTTGTATTTACAAAAAAACATAAAATCATTGTTATTTTCGATACTATTTAACCCATAACCGATCAAAAGGCGTTTCAAAAAAGTAAAATCTATGTAGGTCATTTTACGCAGTAAAATCCGACCAAAATCTTAAGGGTTCAATACCCTTGAGATTTTATTACCCGTGGACATCAATAACATGTATAATGTATTTTTTAAAACGCCTTGTGTGTAAATAGTATTTTTAGGTTTAACGTTGGTGATCTTTTATATCTTCTAAATACCATTTGGGCTTTGATTTTAACTCTTTCCCATTAAATTGATCATTAATACTTTTTGCATCATCTAGATTATATACAAACCCATCCTCATGAAAGATACCATTAAATGTACCATTCAACCTTTGAGGCTTTAGGTATGCGGGTTTTAACATTAACGACCAAAAAAAGCTCCCTATATCGTAGTTTTTTATGATATGGGCTAAAGATCTTAGCTTTGGAAGTTTTTCTTCTTCTGTGATTTGTTTATTATTCCAGCCATTACCGCTAGGTCTCACTCTTTGCCATTCTGTGATCCATACCGGTTTGCCTGTTATTCTCTGCAAGACGGAAGCCTCTATTAATAAATTTTCCAACATTTTTTCTGATTGAGGAAAATTTTCATGAAATTGCAAAATGTCCAAACCGGCCTCCATAAAGAACAAATTATGTGTTAAATTAATACACCCTATTGTAAGGGGTATGCTTTTTTTACGCTTTGATGCTGTTTCTAACATTTTGACAGCAAAATCCATGTTTTCGTTTTTTCCTTTAACGTGAGGTTCATTTATAATCTCTATCGCAAGCAGCCTTTTATCTTCTCCAAAATTACTCATAAACCACTCAATATATTCTTGGGGTTTTGTCCATTGCGCCTTATCCTGAGCCACATTAGTTGACGGAGACCTCAATGCAATAGATGTCATAGGATTTCTATCCACCCAAACTTCTTTACCTCCCTCTCTTCCGCAATTTTCAAATAAGGAAGGCATAACACGTATTTTATATTGACTGCACATATCCAAAAACATATTGAATTTTTCTTTCAATTCTTCTGGTTGTTCTAACCAATATTCATAGCTTACCCATATCCTTATTGCATTTAAATCAAGCGATTGTGCGTATCTCATATCTCTAATCGTTTCTTTCTGATTCATGTCATTCCACATTTGATATGCATTATATGCTCTTGAAGGTATATAGATGGCACCTCTTACATGATAATAGCTGTCATCCGTTTTTTTCACCATACTAACATTCCTTTCATGATACCCTAAGGTACAGAATTATATCGGCCTTTCTCACCAATTGAATGAAAAAAGACTCAAACCGATTGGCTTAAGTCTATCTCTTTTGCATCAAAAAAACAATATGTGTTTTTATGAAATAAGCATTTTTATAAAGCAAAACTATTTTACACATTATTTCTTTTTTGTTTTTCATACCTTTTTATAGTACGATACTGATTTGGCGTTACATTCTCAATTGTCTTAAACTTCCTAATAAAATTTGCAACGTCTACATAGCCTACTTTGGAAACTATATCCTTCACCTTTTCATCCGTATCACGCAGAAGCCTCTTCGCTTCTTCCAATCGGAGAGCAGTAATATATTGATTAAAGGTGTCTCCTGTCTCTTCCCTTACTATTCTGCCAAGATAAGAAGCAGATATGTTAAATTGATTTGCTACCATTTCCATCGAAAGCTTAAATTGACAATAGTATGTGTTCATATATTCAATGATACCTTTTTTAAGCTTTTTATTCTTTTCTTCCTTAGTCTGTTTTATACCCTCGCATATAAAAATAGATAATTCAATCATTTTACGCTTAAAGTCTTCAATTGAATTAACAACTGCTGATTCTTTCAGGGTCTTATTTACATCAAGCTTAACATTCTGTTGTTGCGCTAACCTGACCATCTGATGAATCGTCTCAAAAAGGATATATCGTAGGTGTTATGTATACTATATGCAAAATATAAAAACAGCCGCTATCCCTTAGGGGATGCGGCTTGAATCTGGAGCTGATAGCCGGACTTGAACCGGCGACCTGATCATTACGAGTGATCCGCTCTACCAACTGAGCCATACCAGCACTTTAACAAGAACAATATCCATTATAAACATTTTCAAACTAAAAATCAAGAGATTTTTAATAGAAAATATACTCATATCAACGGACTATAATAGGTGGTACGATCTTCCGTTTTATTTTTCAGCTGCTCCATACAATAGTGCACTACCTCAATCCCTTTTTCAATTTGATCCGGATAAACGGCAGCAAAGCTCATCCGTATCTTTTGATCATTGGCGAAATCATTATCCACATAAAAAATTTTGCCGGGGATCAGCAAAACATCCCTCTTCGCACATGCTTGATAGAGTCTTGTACCGGAAATACCCTCGGGCAGCGTAAGCCACAAATTCAAGCCTCCGGCCGGTCTGTAACGTTTTACGCCGATGTCTTCAAGTTTCATTGTCTCTTGCAGTATCTTCCGGTACCTGTCTTGAAAAATTCCCTTCATATAAGCAAGGTGCTTGCCCCATATTTGTTTTTTCAGATACAAATCAAGCGCTCGCTGGATCAGCCCGGAAGATGAGATATCCGTAGTATGCTTTGCCTGCAAAATTCTTTTAAAGACTTCGGCAGGGGCAATTAGAAAACCTATGCGCAACCCGGGCATTAAGACCTTTGAAAAGCTTTTGATATACAAAACCCGCTCTTGCCGGTCCAACACTTTTAACGGCTGGGATACGCCATGGGCTTCGAAATTCAAATCGCTTGAAAAATCGTCTTCAATCACAAACAGTTTATTTTGATATGCCAAATCCAGTAAATGCTGTTTCTTTTGCTCCGAATAACAAAATGTTGTTGGATTTTGGTGATAGGGCATGGTATATACTAGTTTCGGCCGGTAGATTTCAATATATTTTTCAAGTAAATGCATGTTCATGCCGTCCTGTTCCATAGGAACCCCGATTATCTTTGCACCTCTCGATCTAAATACCGCTATAGCGCCGGTATATGTGGGGTTTTCTACCAACACAAAATCTCCTGGGTTGATCAGGGCTTTTGCAATAATATCAATCCCCTGCTGGGCACCGGAAATAATTTGAATATCATCCTTGTGCGCTTTAATAGCATAATTGTTATCCATAAATTGAGAAATAGATTCTCGTAAAGGTCTGTACCCATTGCTTTCGTCATATCCGAAGGCATTTCCTTGATCACGGTCCAATACTTTGATTAAGACCTGCTTAAAATCTTCAATAGGAAATAAATCCGGCGTCGGTGCGGCGCTGGCAAAATTAATGCTATGTTCCGATAAAGTAATGTGCCCTCTGCTCATCAACTGAATATCTTCCTCTTCAAAAAATTGACCGCCTCCCACCGGTATATCCATCACATTTTGATCGCTTGCAGCATTCTCGACACCGACATAGGTGCCGCTGCCTTTTTTGGAATGCACATACCCGTTCTGTTCCAAAAGCTTATACGCATTTACTACCGTAACATTATTGACGCCTAACTTTCCGGCAAGCTTTCTGATGGGCGGCAGCTTATAGCCCGGTGCTAATTGGCCCTGCAAAATCATCTTTTCAAAATATTTAAATACTTGAATATATAGAGGGGTTTGTGGGTCATTCAATTGTATCGATACGATTTCATTCATTTTGTCATTCCTCCGCAATTGTATTGACACTTTATCCGTTGTATGCCATAATTGTATCCAAAATTATATCTCTCCCCCACAATTGTATGGGTACAATAATTATATCAGACTTTATTTAGGTTGTAAATAACGCTGAACCGTACCGGGTGTATAAAATCTGGCTGAAGAAAATGATTCTAGGACTAAAAAGTAGTGAGGGCTGAAAGATGAAGGTTGAGAATGCAACACCAACAGGCTCTAAAGCAGCGAAATTAAAGTTAAAAACGAGGAGGACTCAAACATGAGCAAAAGGTATGAATTAAACAAAAATCTTGCACAGATGTTAAAAGGCGGCGTTATTATGGACGTTGTCAATGCCGAACAGGCCGAAATTGCCGAAAAGGCTGGTGCGGTAGCTGTCATGGCACTGGAAAGGGTTCCCGCAGATATCAGGAAACAGGGCGGGGTGGCCAGAATGTCCGATCCGAGAATGATTAAAGAGATTAAAGAAGCTGTTTCCATTCCCGTCATGGCTAAAGCCAGAATAGGGCATTTTGTAGAGGCCCAAATTCTTGAGGCTATCGGTATTGATTACATAGATGAAAGTGAAGTCCTTACCCCGGCGGACGAAATGTTTCATATCCATAAACACGACTTCAATATTCCTTTTGTATGCGGGGCCAGAAATCTCGGTGAAGCTTTACGGCGTATCGGCGAAGGGGCAGCTATGATCAGAACAAAAGGAGAAGCGGGAACGGGCAATGTTGTAGAAGCTGTGCGGCATATGAGAACTATGATGAGTGAAATCCGAAAGCTCCGGCATTTACCCACTGAAGAATTGATGACCGCTGCAAAAGAAATGGGCGCGCCCTACGATCTGGTGCTATCGGTTGCCGAAAAAGAGAGTCTGCCGGTGGTAAATTTTGCAGCCGGCGGCATCGCAACGCCTGCCGACGCAGCGCTTATGATGCAGCTGGGCAGCGAAGGCGTTTTTGTAGGCTCCGGGATTTTTAAATCCGCAGATCCTGAAAAGAGAGCACGGGCCATCGTAAAGGCAACAGCCTATTACAATGATCCCAAAATACTGGCAGAAGTGTCCCAAAACCTTGGGGAAGCCATGTACAGCCTGGAGATCAACGAGATTCCGAAAGAAAATCTTTACGCCGAACGGGGATGGTGATTTATTAGTGGACAGTGGACAGTTAAAACCTTGTTGGTAGTTGAGGGTTTAGCACCGGATTGGAGTACGCTCAGTTCTCAGCTATTTAATTGTTTTAGTTTCCAGCTTTCTTATAAACTGTATCCTGTACGCTGTCGGCTGTACACTATTCTTATTCTATCAATAAGGTGGTTGTGTTTATGTTAAAAATAGGCGTGTTGGACATCCAGGGCGGAGTGGCCGAACATATATCAATGCTTGAGCGCTTGAGTGATGTTGAACCGGTTAAGGTAAAAACAAAAGACGATATTGATCGTATAGATGCATTAATCATTCCCGGCGGAGAAAGTACCGCGATCGGAAAACTGCTTATGGATTTTAATCTGCTGGACCCTTTAATGCATAAAATCCAAAGCGGATTACCGACTTGGGGGACTTGTGCGGGTATGATTCTTTTAGCAAAAAAAATTTCTAACCATCCTAAGACTTTTCTAAATGTAATGGATATTCAAGTCCGTCGCAATGCCTACGGAAATCAACTGGACAGTTTTCGGACTTCGTTAAAATTGCCTGCAATCTCCAAGCATGAAATTCCTATGGTATTTATCCGTGCACCTTATGTAGAAAACGTTGAAAAGGATGTTAAGGTATTGGCAAAAATTGACGATATTATTATTGCATGTGAACAAAAAAATTTGCTGGCAACATCTTTTCATCCTGAACTAACAGATGATATCAGCTTCCACACATACTTTGTGGAGAATATAGTAAAAAGACAATAGAGTTTCCCCAAATACTTCCATTTTATATATTTTTATGTTATAATAGCCATATTGAAATAGTCATGATATAATAATATTGAACACTTGAAAAAAGAGGGGATTTCAATGAAGGCTAAAGAACAGTTACCAAAATGCTCTAATTGTAAAAGGGGACGGCCTATTCCTTTAACGAATGATGTTATTTGTCCAATCAAAGGTGTTGTTTCTGCGAATTATTCATGCAAAAGATATGCCTATGATGTCTTTCTGTTAAAATCTAAAAGAAAGAGAACGCTCAATACGGGCGATTTCAGTCATGGGGATTTTTCCATCACAAATATGGATTAGGGTATTTCAAAAAATAGGTTGTTTCCTTTGCCGATGTGCAATGCCGATCTATTGAATGGCTGTGAGAGGTCGTTTATTCGGATTTGCTTGACAATACCTTAACAAAACAGTAGGTGAAAAATAATGAATATACGTGTAAGTGATATTTTTAGAGAAAAATTAAATAACATTCAATCTCGTGTTCCGGTAAAGTTTTCAACAAACTCCCACTCTGTAGGATTTGCAAAAATGCTTAATCAAGAAATAGCGCAGCAGCAACCGGTTGGCCAAACTCAGCAAATGGCTTATATTGAAAAGGTGGTTCACCGTGCAGCACAAAAATATAATCTGGACCCCAATTTAATTAAATCCATTATCAAAGCAGAATCTAATTTTGAACCCCATGCCCTTTCTTCTAAAGGTGCACAGGGACTGATGCAATTAATGCCCGGTACGGCCAAAGCGCTTGGCGTGAATAACCCATGGGATATAGCGGAAAATATTGAAGGCGGGGTCAAATATTTTAGGGAAAAGTTAAATCAGTTTAACGGCAATATAGATTTGGCTTTGGCTGCTTATAACGCAGGTCCCAACAATGTGCTCAAACATGGCGGTATCCCCCCATATCCCGAAACACAAAATTACATTAAAAATATACACAGATATTTGAATGAATACAATAAAGAATGAATAAAAACCAAATAACAAAATCTCAAGGGCCCAATAACCCTTGAGATTCTATTATTCCTCGTTATTTTTTATTATTTCGTCATCCCTTACAAACGGTTCGTTAAATATCATATGTTTAAATACTTCTACCTTCTGCCCTTCGATCAAAAACTGAACTTTATCGATATGGGGAAGCTCCGTTAACGAGTTGACCACAGAATAGATGGTAAGCACTTCTCCGGCAGATCCACCCGAATGTTTCGTTTTAAAATCTTGAGATAAGCTTACCGTACAAATCCCCTCTCTAGCCGTTTCGATCGAAAGAATCTTTGTTTCCGCCGGAATGGTCCTCGAAGAATTTTCGTTCCCAGGCCCACTAATCAGTTCCTGCATAATATATTTTTCCACTTCACCCTCTTTTGCCGCTATCTGTCTCTTTTCCCGCACCAAATATCCCGCATTATCGCCCTTCCCGGCAAAATACAGCGCGATCGTCGTATCGGTCTTTTCACCCGGCTGCGCTTCAAAAGCCACATCTTCTTTTCCTAAAACACCGACAGGCTGTCCGTCAGGCTTCAAGATTTCTCTATCTTCTACCATGATTTTAACCTTTTGGATATTCGGTAATTCGCATAATGTATTGACAACGGAAAAGCGTGCAATAAGTTCTCTTGTTTTTTCATCCGTGTTATAGTATTCTCTTGAAAAATTTACGGTTGCGACGGTACCTTCTTGTTTAATATCCAACAACCTGGTTCCCTCGGGGATCGCTTTTTTCATTTCCGTGCTAACCGGCCCTTTTATCAATTCTTCAATAGCAACCCGCGATAATTGCTCTGCATTTTCTATTACAACTTCTCTGGGTTCGGATAAAATTTTACTATGATCTTTATTTGTAAAAAACAAATTGATTTCCTGCTTGCTTTCAAATTGTATCGGTATTATATCTTCGTTAGGGTCTTTCTCAGGATCGGCATTATTACCGTATCCCCACCTAAAGCCAACAATTAAGAGTCCTATTGCCATCAAAATAATCATTGAGATTAATAAAAGTTTTTTCATATGTGCCCTCCAGAGAATGCAATATATTTTTAAGTATACCGTACAAAGGTTACAAAAACATTAATATTTATTACGAAAATATTACACTTTACCTAATTTGATCGGAAAACGGATGATGAATTTACTTCCTTTCCCCTCTTCGCTTTCCACCTGTATATCTCCTCCGTGAAATGTAACACCGCTTAACGCAATCGAAAGTCCTAAGCCTGTCCCGCCGGTTTCGCGTGCCCTCGCCTTATCAATGCGGTAAAATCTATCAAATATCTTGTTCACCTCAGCAGGCGGCATCCCTATGCCATTGTCTTCTATTACAACGACTACCGTATCGTTCTTTTCTTCAAGGGTTAAGGTAACCTTGCCGTCCGGAGGTGTATATTTGATACTATTATCTACTATATTAAAAATCGACTCCCAAATTTTGTCTTCATCTCCTACAAAAAAGACATCCTGCTCTGCTTTCAGTTCCAGCTTTATATTTTTTTCATGTGCCAGGGGCAATAATCCTTTAAATACACCGGCAATCAGCTCTTTTAAATTCATTTTTTTCATATCTGTTTTATCCTCTCCCACATCTGTTCGGGTGAGGATAAGCAGCTTATTAATGATCCTCGTTAAACGATCTATCTCATGATTAATATCACTTAAAAACTCTTTCACAACGGATAATTCTAACTTCTCCATCTGCAAAAGGGATTGGGTTAACACTTTAATAGAACTTAAAGGCGTCTTAAGTTCATGGGACGCATTAGATACAAATTCCTTTCGTTTTTCTTCTACTTCATTTAGGCGCTTGCTCATTTTATTAAAGGCTTTTCCCAGCTGCGCGATTTCATCTTTTCCTCTTACTGCAACTCGCTGGTTTAGGTTTCCGTCGGGCATATTCTTAATAACTGCAGTAAGATTTTCAACCGGGGCCGTGATAATTCTTGCCAGGACCGCACTAAATAAACCTATAAAAATACTCATCATAAAAGAAATAACAAATAGTTTCTGTTTAATATCCTCTAAAAAATTAATAATCTCTTCGGCGGAAGTAGACAGATATACAACCCCTACCGTCTCTCTCTCTTTGATCATCGGTACTGCTGCGGACAAAATCCACCCCGCTTCTTCTTCATAATAACGCTGGGCATCGTCTTTGCCCGTATTGAGTGCATTAACCACTTCTTCTTTGAGAAGCACTTTATCTTTCAAACTGCCTGTTTCCTCCGTGTCAAATAATACATTTGCCTCTTTATTGGTTATGATCACCCGAATCCCTTTGCCAAGCTGCAAATCTTCAATGGTTTCCTTGATGGACTCATCTTTATACTCCACATATCTGGACGTAATATTGGCAATAACGTTGGCCTTGGTAAGCAATTCTATTTCTTCTTGATTGAAAAAGTACTCTTCTAACGATGCGCGAATATAAATACTTATAAAAGACAACGTCAAAAGAATAATAATGAAATAGGTTAATACCAACCTCCATCGAATACTAAAAAACCACTCTTTAGACCTCTTTGAAATAATAACCAACTCCCCATTTTGTAAGCACATAAGTAGGCTGGGCCGGATTCGGCTCCAGCTTTTCTCTGAGCCGTCTCACATGAACATCTACCGTTCTTATATCCCCAGGGTAATCATATCCCCAAATAATATCCAATAAGTTTTCCCTGCTATAGACCCGCCCAGGATTGGCAGCAAAAAGATCAATCAAATCAAACTCTTTAGCCGTCAAATCAACCTCTTTATCCTTCACACTTACTTTTCTGGTGTTATAATCCAACTCAATGTCTCCTGCGATAAGGGTGGTCTTACGTACTTCACTGCTTGGAACTGTCATTCTTCGTAAAATCGCTTTGACTCTTGCCTTCAATTCCAGAATATTAAAAGGCTTAGTCAGATAATCATCCGCCCCATATTCCAAACCTAAAATCTTATCGATATCCTCACTCTTCGCAGTAAGCATAATAATGGGAGTCGTAGAAAACTCTCTGATCTTCTGACAAACCGTAAGACCATCGATCTTAGGCAGCATTAAATCTAAAATGATAATATCTATACTCTTGTCCCTCGCCAACTTGATAGCTTCTTCTCCATCATAGGCAACTTCTACCTGATATCCGTCCTGTTCAAAATTAAACTTAATACCTTTTACCAATAACTTTTCATCATCAACGATTAAAATTTTCAAGATGATTCCTCCCAGCTTTACTTGTTCATCATTCACTACCACTCATTTAGATATCGCACTGTAAAATTGAATTTATATTTGAACAAAAAACGTAAACTCATCGTTGTTTTGGGTACTATCTAATCCATAACCGTTCAAAAGGCGTTTCAAAAAATAGAATATATTGATCATTGGACATTAGTAACATGAGTAATGTGTTTCTTAAAACGCCCTTGTTCAAATTTATTTACAGGTTTACAATACGCTATCTTTAACACCTCAAATACCAGACTCCGGACGATTCTAGCGAACCTCAATCAAATCTTTTATTTTTTCAAATGTCTTCTCCCCGATACGCGGTACATTTGTAATCTCATCAATGCTGTCAAAGCCTTTATTTTTGTCTCTATAGTCAATAATATCCTTTGCAATGACTTCTCCAATCCCCGGCAATTGAATCAACGCTTCTTTACCTGCGGTATTTATATTTATTTTACCACTACTTTTATATTCTAACAACGTGTTGGGAATTTTTTCTCCTTTTTCGGGGATATATACCACTTGTGCGTCTATTAATTTTGCTGCAAGGTTTACACCGCTCACATCTGCCTTATCCAATATACCGCCGGCCATTTCTATTGCATCTTTTACTCTTTGACCTTCCTTCAATTCATAGACCCCGGGCGTATTCACTTTTCCTTTGACGTCAACCATTATTTTTTGTTCCGCTTTTTCTTCAGACTCTTCGGATTTTACTTCTGTTTCCAATTTCAGCTGCATATCTTCCCCATCATGCTTTAGCGTTACCTTAACCGGTTCTCTCTTTTGATTCTTAAGCATCATTCCCCCGATACAGGCAACCGCAATAATCAACACACCTACTGCCAACACTTTTTTCCATTTAGCCATATCAACTCTGTCCCACATCCGTTGGTCTCTCCCCTCCGTATCTATATTATTAGATAATAAACAGTAAAGTTTGAAATATAATCGTATTGCGACAACTGTTATCCCAAGGCTGCAAATAGTTGAGAGTTGAGGGATGAGAATACCCCCACCTTGCACGACACCTCGTTGCTATTTTACGCTCCGTCCCTGTTTAATCATTTTCCGACCTCCGCCCTCTGACTTCCGACCTCCGGTTTATCCATACCATTTAACCGGCACAACAGTCCCACTCATCACAAAACACATATCCCATTCCTAATCCTTCATTATTAATTCTTCATGCTTCATGCTTACTTCCTACTTACATGTCTTATCTACTATTATTCTATTTGTTTTAAGAAATCCCTTTTTTTTCTGACATTTTTTTTCTGATTTTATCTGTAATTTTGGATGCTTTTTTGCTATACTAAAAAGAAAAGGGGGAAATCATGCGAAAAAACAGAAAAACTATTGTATTTATCACGCTTTTTGTACTTATTTTTTATGCTTTTGCTTTACCTGTATATGCCAAACCTCCGTCTCCGGAAATACAAGGTTCCTCAGCCATTTTAATCGACAGTGCCACAGGAAAAATTCTATATGAGAAAAATATTCATGAAAAAAAGTATCCTGCAAGTATAACCAAAATCATGACGGCTATCATCGCATTAGAGAACGGAACATTGGATGATATCCTAACCGCAGGCCCCAATGCCGTTTTCAGCATTGAAAGAGGCAGCAGCAATATCGGCATATTAGTCGGTGAGCAAATCTCATTGGAGGAATTATTAATCGGTTTGTTAGTCGCTTCTGCCAATGAAGGCGCGAATGTGATAGCAGAACACATCGCCGGCAGTATCGATGAATTTATAGACTTAATGAATAAGCGCGCTAAAGCGTTGGGCGCAAACAATACTTACTTTACCAATGCCAATGGGCTGCACAATGACAATCACTATACGACGGCTTATGATATGGCACTGATTACCCGGCATGCAATGACCATACCAAAATTTAGGGAGCTTGTAAATATAGATTATTATGAAATGCAGCCCACTAACAAATACAAGAAGATACGACATCTTTCAAATACAAATCATTTGATTAACAGCCATCGTGCTTCCAGAATTCATAATTATCTTTACGGACCGGCCCTGGGGATAAAAACAGGATATACTTCAAAAGCAAACCATACTCTGGTGGCTGGTGCGGCAAAGAACGACATGGAATTTATAAGCGTTGTACTGGATGCAAAATTGGAAGGGAATCGTTTTTATTCCTACATCGATACCATCAATCTTTTTAAGTATGGCTTTGAGCATTTCAGCGTTCAAACCGTTGTGGAACCGGAAGCTATCATTGAGGAAGTAGCAGTCGCGGAAGCCAAAGATAAAGAACGGGTAATCCTTTTATCCGATCAACATTTACAAGCTTTACTTCCAAACGGTATCGATATAAAAAACGAGATTAAAAAAACGCCCCATATTCTCTCTCCTATTAAAGCTCCCATCGAAAAAGGGGAGGTGTTGGGCTTTGTGTCCTATGAACACAATGGTTACAATCTCGGAAAGATCAATCTTGTTGCCGGCAAAAATATCGAACGCGAACCGATTAGTATCGCAAAAGAAAAGGCTGTCTCGATTATAACTTCCCTGTGGTTTAAAATATTAACCGCCGCACTGGGGGTTTTACTGGTGCTTTTGCTTATATTCAAAATACGTAAACGGAAAAAAAGATACGGCAGCAGACAAATGTTCGGAACCAAAAGACCGAAAATTAGAATTAGAAGACGCAGAAAATGGTAAGTACTGCAAAGTACTTACCATTTTTTTGTTCTAATTTTTTGTTCTAACGAACTACGATATTTACAAGCTTTTTCGGTACGACAATGACCTTCATCACCTGTTTCCCTTCAATGAGCTGCCGTATCTTGGCACTTTCCATTGCGGCCTTTTCCGTTTCTTCCCGGTTCGACTCTGTGGGAATAACCATTTTATCTTTTACTTTCCCGTTAATTTGCACCACAATTTCCGCTTCATCTCTTACAAGGGCACTTGCATCATAATTGGGCCACCGCTGCTGATGTACGCTGCCGTCTCGACCGATGGCACGCCACAATTCTTCAGTAATATGAGGAACAAAAGGCGCGAGCAAAATAATCAATGCTTCAATGGCCTCTTTGAGCAAGGGGGCATTGTAGTCTTTTTCTTCTACTCTTTCTTTATAATGATACAGGGCGTTTACGAATTCCATAACGGCACTGATAGCCGTATTGAAATTAAACCGTCCACCCACGTCCTCGGTCACCTTTTTGATGGTTGCATGCAATATATATCTTAGTTCTTTATCCTCTGCCGTAAATGCAGTTTGATCCAATGCACCGGGATCATTAATCATGTCTTTAAATCTTTCGACAATCCTGCTGACTCTGTTCAGAAAGCGGAAGGAACCTTCCACACCCGCATCACTCCACTCAAGGTCTCTTTCGGGAGGCGCTGCAAACAGGATGAATAATCTGGCAGTATCCGCACCATATTTGCTCACAATTTCCTCGGGGCTTACAACATTGCCAAGGGATTTAGACATCTTAGCGCCGTCTTTTAGGACCATCCCCTGGGTCAATAAATTCTTAAACGGCTCGTCTGCCGAGACATATCCCAAATCGTACAATACCTTTGTCAAGAAACGTGCATATAACAAATGCAGGATCGCATGCTCCACTCCCCCAATATATTGGTCTACCGGCATCCAGTAATCTGCGGCTTCTTTTGAAAAGGGCGCTTTAGCATTACAGGGATCACAATACCTTAAAAAATACCATGACGAACATACAAAGGTATCCATCGTATCCGTTTCGCGTTTTCCCATTTTACCGCATGTAGGGCACTTGGCACTCAT
>JAKSBV010000488.1 GCA_022360955.1 Bacillota bacterium | reverse complement strand
TCCGAGCGCCTCACCTGTTTGGTGCAATGTTTTTGCAATTTCATATTCCTTATCCAGTAATACATTGAAAGAATCTAGTTTATCCATTTATGACCATTCCTTTCCGGCGCCAACGAGTTATGAAACAAGTCAGGTGCGCATCGAATTTTCCCCTACTAATATAGGTAGTACTTACCACAGTGGCGCGGATATACTACAGAACACGCGGAGGTACCGCATTAATGTCATATATATTAAATGCCATTGTTTATGTGGTTTCTTCTTGTCCCCTACTTCCGATCTCAAGCAAATTACCTTCAGGGTCTGCAATATAGAAATTTCGTATCCCAAATGGGAAGGTTTCAGGTTTTCCCGTAAATGACTTTATTCCAAGCGCCATTAGGCGCTCATATTCTATATCAACATCTGAAAATTTTGGCAGCCAAATACCTATTTCCATTGTTAAGTTAATTCCCTTCGGGGGGTAATAGGACTCCCCTACAGCTTTCGCAAAATTTTTCCGATCATACATTGCTAATGATAACCGCCCGCTTTTTGTTTTAAATTCCGCCCATAATCCACCGTCCCAATCGGTATCAAATTCCATGATGTTTTTATAAAATGAAACCATTTTTTCTATGTCTTCAACAAAAAGAATTACACCTACATTAACATTCATACCATTCATTGTTTTACCTCACTTTCAGTTTCTTTCATTTTACTACATCGAACACGACAACAGTATGTCATGTTTGATTATATAAATAATATCGTTAACCTTGAGAAAACAACTACACCTTAGAAAATATTTCTACTGTTTGATTATATTGCACGACAGACCGCTGTTCAAGTGTAAGTTAGTCGGATTCAACTCTTATCTCAAGTTTGTTCTTGAAAACAGATTGTTAGCTTGAAACATATGCATATTATGTAGTTTTTGGTAGCTTCCACAAATAGACATTATATCCCTCAGAACATCAACATTTAATATCTCCCAATTTAAACTTTATAGGCAATATACTAATCACTATAATCCATACTGCAATCTTTCAAATCGGTAACTAATTCATGAATATAATACTGCAATACCTGTGTGTGGCTTGGAAGCTGCATAAAGAGATAGGGGAGATCCATCTGCAAGGCTGCAAAGAGATGGAACAGGAAATAGTAGATCCCCATATATTGATTTTGCTTCTGCAGTTGCTCTAAATAGGTTATTATTTCCTGTAAATTAATATCTGCTTCAATAATTCGATCTGCTAAATTGGATGTGTATGCTCCCGTCATCAGATTGATTTTGTTTAAAACAATATCACCATCGGTTGACGACACACCTTCTTTTATCATCAGGGTGTTGTCATTTTCAAAATCTTGAGCAATTATTTTGTCGAGATAATCAAGCATTTGATATTTTATGCAAAAAACTCTTTCCATTATACATATCCTTTATATTGTTTTGCTTGTCTTTATAGCTTGGTATAACGTCTCTGAGCAATCAGGGTAATAATTAGGGCAATTTTTTAGCATATAGTGGCAATAATGGGCATAAATGCAGTAAGCGACGGCACTTCTATAAGAATAGCAAAAACCCCGAAATCTTTATATTTCAAGGGTTTCAGGGTTTAATGTGGCGGGGAGAGAGGGATTCGAACCCCCGGTACGGTTTGTGCCGTACACACGATTTCCAATTATTTGACGGTATTATTGATACCTCTTTTTTTATTATCATTAAAATTTAAACTCCCTTATTTTTTAAAGCTTTGATATTCTCATGAAGAATACGATCTGCAATTATGTCTAATTGTTCTTCTGTGTCATTTTCTTTATTAAATTCATCAAAATCTATAATTACATATTTGGGTTTATTATTCCTCATAATAATGATCGACTTATCTTCATCAACCATTTTTGCAACTTTAGAAAAATTCCGGTTAGCTTCCGAAATAGGAATCATTTTTTTAGTATCTATAAGCATATATTTTCCCTCCTCATCTCTATTATAACACAAAGTTAGGATAAATATAACCTATAATTTTAGCATTTTTATAATCATCTCCCCTGCAACTCATATCACTGTTCCGGATCTTCTTCAGGCACACCGACATGAGTTGCAAATAGATCTTTCTATGCATATCTGTAATAAAAGCCCTCATAACTTCATATGAGAACCTTTGTAATGATTAAGCATCCTATTTCTTCCCGGCCAACTGCCGATACAATTCAAAATAAACATTCACACTCTTATCCTTGTGTTGCTCTTCTTTTCTCTAAATTGGTCAGCAGCTCCTTGACACACTCGTACGCGTCTTTCCTTACCGTGATGACGCGCATGGTTCTATTTTTGATTCGCTGGGTGTTGGAAAATCTGCCTCTGTCGTTTCCGGCTACGATCAATCCCAGCTTTTTATACGTCCTCAAGTATTCATCTATATATCTTTTGTGCCCCTCTTTCATCGCTTGGCCGAGTGCGAGTCGAAAGCTGTTTGGTTTGAAGTTTATATATCGGCCGTTGTCTGTCTCGATAAACAACGGCACACCAGTCAAGGTTGTTTCGACCATACTGAGTCACTCCACGACACATATCACCCAAGATATTTATCAACATGTATTTGATCTTATCACTCATTTTCTGCATGGCTTTCTTTGATGGAAACTGATGTGTCTCATTGAACCTCTTTCCCTTTGATGTTTCTGTCACTTTCCTTCTATGATGGAAACCCAGAAAATCAAATCCTCCTTTTCCATCCCACCTGTGCTCTGTATACCAGAGACCTTTTTGACGATGCGGCAGAATTCACTTTATGTTACGGTCTGTATTTTCGTTCGCCCTGTTGCTTAAACAGGTACTTTATCCTCCCGCTCAGTACCCAGCATTTCTGCTACGCACCGGGATTAGCTAACGGGCTTCTTGGCAATTACCCGTGCCGGACTTTCACCAGCAAGTGCAGTCCAGCTTCGCTGGACGCACGGAAAAGAAAAAGCCACTGCAGAGTTAGGGCTTAGCTTTCTTGCGTACAATCTAAAAAGAGCGCTCAATAT
>JAKSBV010000349.1 GCA_022360955.1 Bacillota bacterium | reverse complement strand
TAAAATATGGATACGTTGTCAAAATGAATATCTAAATGCAAAAAAGCCAACTGCACTCGCAATCGACTTTTTTCGACAAAAACTATGGTGGAGATAAGGGGACTTGAACCCCTGACCTCTTGACTGCCAGTCAAGCGCTCTCCCAACTGAGCTATACCCCCAAATATTAGGTTGCTGGCAACAGGCCACCGTTATACCTATTCTCAATAAATCAGTATCTCGCAACCCGCTAGAATCTATATTACACTAAATTAAGATAAAATGCAACCGGAATTTTTATTTTATTTTAAATGGGTCAAGAGATTAACGATAACACACTGTAAACCTTAAAAATATATTTGAACAAGGGCGTTTTAAAAAATACATTATTCATTTTACTGATATCCAATGATCAATATATTCTATTTTTTTGAAACGCCTTTTGAACGGTTATGGATTGAATAGTACCCAAAACAACCATGATGCTAGGCCTTTTGTTCAAATATATTTTTAATTTTAAAGTTTGGCATCATATTTCCCTGACTCATTTTACTGTGAGTTTATAAATATAATAAACAAAGCTAACAACCAGATAAATCGCAATCAATATCCACAATGCATATATCGCATAAAGAATATAGTGCCTGACCAGCAAACTGCTTACGGCAAAAATAATCGAAATCAAAAAATAAGGAAATAACCTGCTGGACATTTTCTGATTGCTTTTATAGATTCGCCATCCCATTATACCGGCTGCTGCCGCACTAAGAATAAAAATACCCAGCATAACTCCAGGCATCATCAATATATAAGCAGTATGCATATATCCCCTGTAAATGAGCGACAATATAACTGATGCAAGGATTGAAAATATTGTAACAAAAAGCAATTTATTAATTACCTCATCCCTTTTCTTTCTGTTCATTCATATCTCCCCTTTATTTATATCATATTCCGTATCTGCAAATATGAAGTTTAGTATATCAAACCTCTCCCATAACATACATCAATATTGCTAAAACAGCCATTCCCGCCGTTTCCGTTCTTAGTATTCTCGGACCTAACGTAATCGGACTCAGACCAAGTTCTTTTGCTTTTTTTACCTCTTCGTCATCAAATCCACCTTCCGGCCCAATCATAATCCCTATGCTTTTGGCATCCGTTCTATCCTTCAGCACATCTTTTAAAGCGTTGGATTGCTCCTGCTCATAGGGTATTAACGGTATATCCATCCGTGACATCTGCCCTATCGCTTCATCATAGGAAATAGGGGCAAAAACCTTGGGAATTCTGCCTCTATTACTCTGTTTTGCAGCCTCATAGGCGATTCTCTGCCAACGGCTCACTTTCTTTTGTTGACCTTTTTGACCGTCAAATTTCACAACCGTCCTGTGCATCATAACGGGCACAATATTTTCAATACCCAATTCGGTCACTTTTTGGATAATATATTCCATTTTTGCCGCCTTCGGGATACCTTGATACAAGGTTACACGGATAGAAGGCTCTCCGGATGAAACGGAAGCTTCCAGCATCTTAGCCTTGACTTCTTTGTGATTTATCTCTTCAATACTTGCTTTGTACTCTTTTCCATGACCGTCGCAAATCATTATAGTATCATTTTGACTTAATCTCAATACTTTTTTGATATGATTTATATCTTCTTGATTATCTATATAAACATAATGATCTTTTATATTTGCCGGTTCAACAAAAAATCTAGACAACAGACTCACCTCTTAACCGCAACGGCAACCCATTCTCCCATCAATAATTCCTCTTCTATTTTAAAACCCTGAGACAACAGCTTGTCTTTCACCTCATCATATCGAGCTTGTATAATACCGGAAGCTATAAATACGCCATTTGCTTTTAAATATGGACTAATCATCTCCGAAAGCACTATAATCGCATCGGCTATAATATTGGCCGTAATCACATCAAATTGTCCTGACACAACATCCAAAAGATTCCCCTCTTTTACGGTCATTTGATCAATCACTTGATTGACTTTTCCATTTTCACCGGTCACCCTTACGGCATCCGCATCAATATCTACACTCAAACAGCTCTTGGCCCCCAGCTTCAAAGCTGCAATACCCAAAATGCCGCTGCCACATCCCACATCCAGTACATCATTATCTATTTTAGCATATTTTTGCAGTAATTGTACACACATTTTTGTGGTCTCATGGGTTCCGGTTCCAAAAGCCATGCCAGGGTCCATTTCTATGATAATTTCATTTTCATTCTGAGGCTGGTACGGCTCCCATGTTGGCTTAATCACAATCCCTTCGGCAATGTTCACAGGCTTATAATATTTCTTCCATTGATTTGCCCAATCCTTTTCGTATACCTCAGACTGCTGTATTTCACCATTGCCGATATCAAAATATTCTGCAATAGTGCCTAACTTTTCCTTTAACATCGATATCTTTTCACCGTAATTCTCATTTTCAGATAAATAGGCCTTAATCACTACTTTATTAAAATCAACATTTTTCAATTCATCTTCTACATAGTCCCAGTCCGACGGTTTCCTTTTGTTCGCCAATAGATCTCGGGGATCTGCGATGGATACGCCTGTTATGTCCATCTCATACATCACACCTATGACCGCTTCGGTCGCTTGGGGTGTAGTAACCACTTCTATTTCAATCCATTTCAAAATATGCCGCTCCTGTCGTTTGAGTTCTCATCTTCTATAGTAAACACACTAAAAAAACTGCCTGCCAACCTATGAAATTGTGTGTTCAGCACTCATTTATTCATCTTGCTCTTAAAAATCTAATTTAAATGCCCAAGGCCTCTTTCATTTTTTCAAAGAACCCTTTTCGTTTCTCATGGTTATTGTCTCCGTCAAGCTGAGAAAATTCTCTTAAAAGCTCTTTTTGCTGCTGGGTAAGATTTTTAGGGACTTCCACAAGTACTTTTACATATTGGTCCCCTCTTCCGTAACCTCGTATATGAGGAATCCCTTTGTTTTTCAGTCTAAACACCGTGCCTGTCTGCGTACCTTCATGAATAGAATATTTTACCTTGCCATCCAGCGTAGGCACTTCTAATTCCGCCCCCAGTGATGCATCAACAAAGGTAATCGGAATCTCACAGATAACATCATTGCCTTGACGTTGAAACAAAGGATGAGGCCTAATAGTCACGGTAATATAGAGGTTGCCTTGTATACCGCCCTTGGTGCCCGGTTCGCCTTCACCTCTCAGAGAAATTGTCTGCCCGTCGTCTATCCCTGCCGGAATATCGACCTTAATGGTTTTTGACTTCCGAACCTTCCCCTTTCCATGGCAAAACTTACAGGGATTAGAGATAACCTTTCCTTCACCACGACAGCTGTCACAAGTTTTAACATTGACAAATTGTCCAAAAGGTGTCTGCTGTTTATACTGGACTTGCCCCGTTCCATGACATGTCGTACATGTTTTAGCCTCAGTACCCGGCTTTGCACCCGTTCCATGACATGTATCACAATTTTCCATTCTAAAGATATTAATTTCTTTTTCAACACCAAAAGCTGCCTCTTCAAACGCAACTTCTACACTGGTCTGTATATCTCTGCCTTTTTGAGGACCGTTTCTTCTGCCGGAAGCACCAAAACCGGTTCCACCACCAAAAAATGTTTCAAAAATATCGCCAAAACCACCGAAATCGAAATCTCCAAAGCCGCCACCGCCAAATCCGTTGGGGTCAACACCTGCATGACCGAATTGATCATATTTTGCCCTTTTGTCTTGATCGCTTAAAATTTCATAGGCCTCATTGGCTTCCTTAAATCTCGCTTCTGCCGTCTTATCTCCGGGATTCACATCAGGATGGTACTTTTTAGCTAACTTTCTATAAGCCCTTTTAATGTCATCGCTTGAAGCATTTCTATCCACTTTCAGAATTTCATAATAATCACGTTTCTCAGCCATTTTTACCACCTTTCAAGTATAAAATGCCACCGTATTACACTAAGCTATTATAACATACTCTTTCAAAATAATATATAATCTTTCAAAAAACAACATGGATATTATGAAAGGGCAATCCGCTCAGCCCTTTTCAATGTTAAAAAAGCTATACCGCATCCATCTCCTTTAACATCAAAAATGTTCACCGTTTAACTATCCACAGATAAATGCTGACAATGACTGTGAACTATGAACCGTGAACTGGTGTTGGTAAAAAAGGCCAAAGCCAAACATGACTTCAGCCCTTTTCTACATAACAAGTAATCGAACCTATCCTTTTGCGCCAAACATTGCACATGGATTTTACGGCCAATATCGCAAAATATATACCTTGATTCATTCAACGCAAAAAACTCAACCTATTCAATGTAAATTCTTTTTCGCTTTCAATGCATATTATTTCTTTTCATCATCATCTACAACTTTATAATCTGCGTCGTAGACATTCTCGTCATTTGCGCCTTGCTGCTGGGCATCTTGGGCACCGGGATCAAAGCCTGCACCTTGTGTTCCTGCCTCTCCCCCCTGCTGCTGATATAATTTTTGGGAAATTTCATAAAACTTTTTATTCAATTCTTCAGTAGCATTTTTAATGCTTTCCGTATCTGTTCCTTTCAACGCTTCTTTGACTTTATCCACTTCAGCCTGTATTTGGGCCTTTTCATCTTCACTCACTTTATCGCCCAGCTCGTTAAGGGTTTTTTCAGTCTGATATACAATGGAATCGGCATTATTTCTCACTTCAATGCTTTCTTTCTTATTCTTATCCTCTTCCGCATATTTTTCCGCTTCTTGTACGGCCTTATCTATTTCTTCATCATTCAGGTTGGTACTTGCCGTGATGGTTATCTTCTGTTCATTCCCCGTACCTTTATCTTTTGCAAACACATGCACAATACCATTGGCATCAATATCAAAAGTAACCTCGATCTGCGGTACCCCTCTTGGTGCCGCCGGAATACCGGTAAGCTGGAATCTGCCCAACGTTTTATTATCTGTCGCCATCTCCCTTTCGCCTTGAAGCACGTGAATATCCACACTGGTTTGGCCGTCGGCAGCAGTAGAGAATATCTGGCTCTTCTTGGCAGGAATAGTCGTATTTCTTTCAATCAGTCTGGTAAATACGCCGCCAAGGGTTTCGATACCCAGTGAAAGGGGCGTTACATCCAGCAACAGCAAATCCTTCACTTCTCCGCCTAATACACCGGCTTGAATTGCAGCACCAACGGCCACACATTCGTCGGGATTAACGCCTCTATGAGGATCTTTATTCACCAATCTCTTAACCGCATCCTGTACGGCAGGAATTCTTGTAGAACCTCCGACCAGAATGATCTTGTCGATCTGGTCCGGTGTCAAGCTTGCATCATTTAATGCAGTTCTTGCAGGCTGCATGGTCTTTTCTACCAGGTCGGCGGTCAATTCGTCAAACTTGGCTCTGGTCAAGGTGATATCCAGATGTTTCGGTCCGCCGGCATCAGCCGTAATAAAAGGCAGGTTAATATTTGAAGTTGCCACGCCCGAAAGCTCTATTTTTGCTTTTTCGGCCCCTTCTTTCAATCTCTGTAAAGCCATTTTATCATTTCTTAAATCTATACCGTGCTCTTTTTTAAATTCATCTGCTAAATAATCGATGATTTTTTCGTCAAAATCATCTCCGCCCAGCCGGTTATTTCCGCTGGTTGCAAGTACTTCAAAAACACCGTCGCCTATTTCAAGAACAGATACGTCAAAAGTACCTCCGCCCAGATCATAAACCATGATTTTTTGATCGTGATCTTTATCCAATCCGTAGGCCAAGGATGCTGCCGTAGGCTCGTTGATAATCCTTAAAACTTCCAAACCTGCTATCTTTCCAGCATCTTTGGTCGCCTGTCTTTGAGAATCGCTAAAATATGCCGGAACGGTAATCACTGCTTGCGTTACGGTTTCACCCAAATAACTTTCGGCATCGGCTTTTAATTTTTGCAGCACCATTGCCGAAATCTCTTGCGGTGTATATTTCTTATCATCGATATGTATCTTTCTCTCGGTTCCCATATCCCTTTTAATAGAAATAATCGTTCTATCCGGATTGGTGATGGCCTGTCTCTTGGCCACTTGTCCTACTAATCTTTCGGCCGATTTGGTAAAAGCTACAACCGACGGAGTCGTTCTGGCGCCTTCCGCATTGGGAATAACGACCGGCTCTCCTCCCTCCATCACTGCAACACAAGAATTTGTTGTTCCTAAATCAATACCAATAATTTTACCCATTTTAAAAATACCTCCTGTCAAGAATTGTGTATATTTTATAGTATTATATACTACATATTTATCCTAAAAAGCCTGAAAATAAGCTTTTTATTTGTTGTTTTGCTGCGAATAAGGCAATGGCGCACCCGCTTCCATGAGGCTTCTCCCATTCCCTCCTGCTTACACTAATTTGCTACTTTTACCATACTATGACGTATTACTTTATCGTTGATTTTATAACCCTTTTGAAATTCTTCTACAATCGTATTTTCATCAACCGACTCATCCTGTATATGCATAACGGCATTATGAAGTTCCGGGTCAAAGGCTTCCCCGACAGCTTTAATCTCTTCTACACCCAACTTGCAGAAAGAATCTCTAAACTGTTTCAATACCAGTTCTACACCTTCTAAAAGCTGCGTAGGCTCTGCGCTTTCTTTGCACGCTTCTACTGCTCTTTCCAAATTATCGACTACAACAAGCAGTTCCGTCACCGCATCACTGATGGCATCACTGTAAATTCTTTCTTTTTCCTTGATTGTCCTTTTCCTAAAATTATCAAATTCCGCCATCGTCCGGTGCAAACTGTTAAAATACTCTTCACATTGCTTAGTTTTTTCCTCCAGCTGCTTTAGGATTTCCGTATCCTTTTCTTGCGAAGCGCCGTCGTCCGATGCTTCTTTGTCGTCATTTTGCTCCGACGCTTCGCCTGTCGCTTCCTCCGTTATATCCTTTTGCTCTTGCAAATCTTCATTCTCAAATTGCTTCTCTTTATTAAGCATTATTCCCCATCCTTTGCTATTTATCATCTTTTTAGCCATCACCGCTGTCGTTACCTAAAAATTGCAATAATGCCTGATTGATATGCCGAGTAAGATATTCCAAAGAAGAGACTACTTTAGAATACTCCATCCTTGTAGGCCCTATAATCCCTATCGTACCTACAATTCTTTCGCCTATCGAATACTTGGACATTATAATACTACAATCCTTCATTTCCAAAAACTCGTTTTCTTCTCCAATCAAAATATTGATATGATTATCCATTTGTGCATCGGAAAGAAGTTTATACAATCCTTTCTTTTTTTCTAAAAATCTTAGAAGTTCTCTCGCCTTTTCAATATCATTATATTCCGGGAAATCCAAAATATTGGTCGTGCCGCCAAGAAAAATATCCCTGCTATCAATATCACTAATAGCATCCGAAATGAAACCAAGTATCGGCATGAGTATTTCTTCATTTGAATGCATTTCATTTCGTATTTCTTGAATTTTGGGCAAATTAATTTCTTGTATGGTTAAGCCTTGCAGTTTATCATTTAATAGAGACGAAAGACTTATCAAGAAATCAGCACTCAGCTTTTGAGAAATTCTAATCGCTTTATTCTTAACAATACCTGTGTTCGTTACAATAATTAATAATATATGATGCGAATCAACAGGTACCAACTGCAGCTGCTTGATCGAACTCTGCTTCATTTGAGGCGGCAGAACAACCGTCGTATAGTGCGTCAATTTTGATATCACCTTCGAATATTGTTGAATGAGTCTATCCAACTCCTGCATCTTTAGCTCCAATGCATGCCGTATCGCTTTAATATCAGTCACAGTCAGTTTATATCGATCCATCAATTGATCTACATACAGCCGATACCCTCTATCGGACGGAATTCTCCCTGCCGATGTATGAGGCTGTTCCAAATACCCCATTTCCTCCAGATCGGCCATTTCGTTGCGGATCGTGGCGGAACTGAGGCCAAAGTCATGTTTTTTGGCAATCGTACGAGATCCCACAGGATCAGCAGTCGTGATATAGTCGTCAATGATAGCTTGAAGTATTCTTCTTTTTCTTTCCCCTAAATCCACTATAGTCACCCCGCTTTTGTTAGCACTCTTATCTGATGAGTGCTAAAATATATTCTTAAAATATCACTTGTTGTTTTTTTTGTCAAGAGGTTTTTGTAAAAACTTATAAAAATAAATAAAAATACGAAGACATTGAACCTTTTCGTCAGATACACTTGATTTTAAACGTGCCGGGTCATGATATTTGAGTATCGGGCCGGTAAGGATGAGCTATATAAACTCAATAAATATTTGATTGGAAACATCCATGCCCTTTGCCGTTAACTGATATCTTTCTTTCTGCCGCTTCATTAACCCTAAGCGAATGAACTTATCAATTTGGCTGCCGAATACGGATCGGATATCCGTCTGAAAGGCATCATAAAAAGTTTGCGCACTAATGCCTTCCGACAGCCTTAAGCCAAGAAACATAAATTCCGCCATCCGGTCTTTTACTTCTAAAACAGTGCTTTCGGCAATAGGCAAAGAACCGTCTTGGATTTGCATGATATATTCTGCCGGAACACATATATTAGAATACCTTTCTCCATCCAGGCAGGAGTGGGCGCCCGCACCTATCCCCACATAGTCTTTACATTTCCAGTATATCAAGTTATGCCTGCATTCAAAGCCCGTCTTGGCAAAATTGGATATTTCATAGTGGCGGTAATGATGTTGTGCCAGCTTTTGCAACGCTTGATGATACATATGCCGATCTGTCTCTTCATCGGGCAGCTTTAATCTGCCCGCATGATAGTCCGTATAAAATCGGGTGCTTTCCTCAATTTTTAGACTATAGCAGGAAATATGCTCCGGCTGCAGCAGGATAATATTATCCAACGTGTTTCCCCATTGTTCCGGCTTTTGTGAGGGTAATGCAAACATTAAATCAATATTAATATTATCAAACCCTGCTTGGCGAGCAGCGTCAAAATTGTCCACAAACTGCCTCTGGGTGTGTATTCTGCCCAAACGCTTCAGATCTGCATCATGCCATGATTGAAGGCCTATACTTAGCCGGTTGATTCCGTGAGCTTTAAACGCCCTCAGCTTCTGTCCGGACAAAGTGCCGGGATTGGATTCAACGGATATTTCACAATGAGCGGAAAGGTTAAATGTGGCAGCACAAGCGTCCATGATCGCCATGATGGAGCTTTCCGGCAGGCACGAAGGCGTACCTCCGCCTATATAAACGGTATCAATGCGCCTGTTTCCCAACCGTTCTTTATACATATGCATCTCTTTTATAAGACACCCGACATACTCTTGCCTCAACGCCTCAAGACCCGCATAGGAATTGAAATCACAATAGTAGCATTTTTGTATGCAAAACGGAATATGAATGTATAACCCTAGTTTTTTCATAAAATAATTCTCCTCGTAAAATGATTCTATCACAATTGTATCATACATCAAAGCAAATGATATATGCTGGGCGTATAAATTAATCTGTTGTGCTAGTTAAATAGTATGGAAAGAACATTGTGGATAGGGTTAGAGCCTGTTAGCGCAGCAAAGGGGGAAAGCAGCAACTGTTTGAGCGCTTTATGGATACCCAACTTTAAAATCGAATTTATATTTACACAAAAAACGCAGAATCATCGTTTTTTATGTAAATAGTATTTTTAGGTTTAAAGTTGGGTATCTTTAGCGAGTTTTGCTGCGGCCCGGCGCAAGCTTACAGGCTCTTAGCCTTGGAACTTTAGTTCTTGGAATACTATTTAACTGGCACAACGCGTTAAATTAGGGAAAATAGCTGAGACCGGGCAATAAAATCGCCCGGTCTCTTTTGTATGCATATTTACTAATGATCTTTATACGTTGTTTTAAGGCTGTAATTGATTGAATAGGTCCGGTGAACCATGCTTCCAAAAATCACTATTGAGTTCATTCAGCCACTTCTGTCTTATGGTCGCATTGCTCTCTACCCTACTGTCACCCCAGTATCCTTCATTATATGGAGGTGCCCATTTAGACTGTGAATCCCAATCGGCATTGATATAAGAAACGCCGCGGATCACATCCGCATTTTGGTATATATACTCAAAATACGGTACGAACCAATCGTTCCAAATCTTATCGGCCGATACATTTCTTGCATTTGTTGACGGGCTTCCGTAAAACGGATCGTTCGGATAAAAACCGCTTGCACTGATGGCTTTCTTCGTTAGATCATTCAGGTCGTAGCCCTGGGGTGCAGATTCGGAAAGCAGTACCGGTTTGGTACGATTCCGTGCAAACGCCAATACTTCATCGGCTAAAGAATACTGTAGATCATGGTGCGATAAAAACCATGAGAATCCGATCCAATCTACGTATTCATCCCCTGGATACCAGTCGGCAATATTTTCATGATACCCTTCCAGTATGTCATCGACAGGAGAAGTACATGCTTGCCATACCGAAACAACGTTGTCGGCCTTAGCTCTAAGCCTGTTGATCACTCTTATATAAGCTTTTTTGTAATTTTCGGCATTATTGTAGCCCACATTCCAAGTACCATCAAACTCATATCCGATCCTTACAAAAACAGGTCCCTCTACAGACTTGATAAATGTACCCAGTCTATCGATTTCCGCATCGTATGCACCATTTGCTATATTTGTCAGTCCGCCGGGATAGTACTGCTCCGTCATATAGACCCCGATCGCAAGGGTTGAATCCGGATATCCGAAGGCGGCATTACGCGTATTGATAGGACCGGCGCCCCAATCCACATCGGAAACAACATTGCCGTTTGGGTCTTCACCTAATCCGCCATACCCTAGATTGGCATCTCTCATTGCATATAAGTTAAGATATGAAGTAACCCCGCTCGGTGTTGGGAAATAACCGCTATTTACATAATTATAAACCGATTGTAAATCCTGTCCCAGAATTAAAAGGGTACTACCATCTTTCGGGCAGCCCTTCCCCGATATTTTATTTGGATCCGGTGTAGGGTTGGGGTCTGGGTCTGGATTGGGATCCGGGTCCGGGTCTGGGTCCGGTGTGGGGTCGGGGTCTGGTGTGGGCGAACTTCCGTCATGGGTATAGCTGTACCAACCGGTATCATATTGTGTATTGTCTTTTTGGTATGTAAACCAATAGTCAATCACATCGTTGCTGTTTAGCTCACCTATATCCCATGTCCAGGTATTTTCGTTCTGGTTCATAAGATAGTGCATATCCTGACCGTTGTTAACCATATAGTGAACATATACATAGGAGGAATTACAATAGGAGGTAAAGCTAATTCTTGCCGCATTTGCGCCGATAGAATCACAGCTTTCGGCATAATCTCCGGTCGTTTGGGCTCCGACCATCCCTGCTCCCATACAAGCTAAGACTGTAATAATCAATACAATCGCCTGTAATTTTTGCAATTTAACTCTTCTTCGCTTCATTCAATAATCGTCCCCTTTCATTCTTTTTTGACTGCAGTCTTTTTATTTTCAAAGGCTTCGGCCTTAAACCTTTCCCCTTATGGATACCGAGCTTTAAAATCGAATACATACCTGAACCAAAAACGCAAAACCATTGTTGTTTCTTCAAAAGCATCTTAAGGTATACAATATGCTATCTTTAGCAATACTCTTTTGGCTTACGTATATGGGTATCTTTTCGCCACTTAATAATACATGTTAATAAAGATCCACAGTAAAGTGCTTGATTATAACCCAATGTATGGATATATATCCAATGTTTAGATTACTTTATTATATCATATCATTTACATATACTTGTTGTAAAGCATTTTTTTATATTTTTTACTATTTTTTTCTAAAAAAATAGTTCTACCGACACGATTTAACAAATCGCGTCGACAGAACCGTTTGCTTAATAGGGATCTAATCTAATTTCAATACCGACATAAATGCTTCCTGGGGCACCTCCACGGAGCCAACCTGCCGCATTCTCTTTTTACCTTCCTTCTGCTTTTCCAACAATTTTTTCTTTCGGGTAATATCTCCGCCGTAACATTTGGACAATACGTCCTTACGCATCGCTTTTACCGTTTCTCTTGCAATAATTTTACTCCCTATTGTGGCCTGAATGGGTATTTCAAAAAGCTGTCTCGGTATGGATTCTTTTAGCTTTTCGGCAATCCTTCTCCCTCTGGCATAGGCTTTCTCTTTATGCACAATAAAGGATAGTGCATCTACAATTTCAGCATTTAATAATACGTCTAATTTGACAAGATCGGACTTTTGATAGCCTATCAATTCATAATCAAAAGACGCGTATCCTTTTGTACGGGATTTGAGTGCGTCAAAAAAATCATAAATGATTTCATTTAACGGGAGTTCGTAATTCAAAGCAACACGTGTTTCTTCAATATAGGTCATGTCCTTATAAATGCCTCTGCGATCCTGACACAACTCCATAATATTGCCCACATACTCCGTCGGCACCATGATAGAGGCCCTCACAATCGGCTCTTCCATATAATCAATTTCCGTTGCCGGGGGAAGGTTGGTGGGGTTATCTACATTGAACATTTCACCGTCGCTTTTAACGACTTTATAGATAACACTAGGGGCCGTCGTTACCAGATCAAGATTGTATTCTCTTTCAAGACGTTCTTGGATAATTTCCATATGCAGTAATCCGAGAAAACCGCATCGGAATCCAAATCCCAGGGCAACGGAGGTCTCCGCTTCAAAGGTCAGCGCCGCATCATTTAATTGCAATTTTTCAAGGGCATCCCTCAAGTCTTGATAGCGGGCACCGTCAGCGGGATAAATACCGCAATAAACCATAGAATTGACCTTTTTGTAACCCGCCAAGGGTTCGTCAGTGGGGTTTTCAACGGTTGTGATGGTATCGCCCACCCTTGTGTCTTTGACATTTTTGATGCTCGCCGCCACAAATCCTACTTCACCGGCCAAAAGCTCACCGGCATTATATAATCCGCTCGGCATTAAATAGCCCACTTCCGTCACTTCAAATTCTTTCCCTGTTGCCATCATTCTGATTTTCATCCCCGGCGCAACACGCCCTTCTTTGATTCTTACGTAGGTAATCACCCCTTTGTAGCTGTCATAATAGGAATCAAAGATCAACGCCTTTAAAGGAGCATCTTCTTCTCCATCCGGCGCAGGAATTGTATTCACAACGTATTCCAATACACTTTCGATACCGATCCCCTGCTTCGCGGAAATTAACGGCACATCATGGGCATCAATGCCGATCACATCTTCAATCTCCTGTTTTACATGTTCCGGTTGGGCACTAGGCAAATCTATTTTATTAATGATCGGAAGAATTTCCAAATCATTCTCCAATGCGAGATAAGTATTGGCAAGGGTCTGGGCTTCAATACCCTGGGCTGCATCGACGATAAGCAGCGCAGCTTCACAAGCCGCCAAGCTTCGTGAAACTTCATAATTAAAATCCACATGTCCCGGTGTATCAATCAGGTTTAGTACATATTCTTCCCCATCCTGCGCTTTATAGATCATCCTGACCGCCCGCGCTTTAATGGTAATGCCCCTTTCTCTCTCCAGATCCATATTATCAAGTACCTGTTCTTCCATTTCCCTCGCGGTCAGCACACCGGTTTGCTCAAGCAATCTGTCGGCCAATGTCGACTTCCCGTGATCTATATGCGCAATGATGCAAAAATTTCTTATTTTATCCTGTCTTTTGTTAGACATGGGGATAATACCTCCTTCAGTTCTCCGTATTAGCATCTTAAGTTTTTATTATAGCATATACAATATATTATTGTCAGTAACTGCAAAAAATTTAACTAAACTACGATAAATATTTCAAACATAACCCCCGTCATTCCTTGGTTTGACAAAAAAATTTCATTTGAATTGAGCAACATACCCGCAAGGAGAGGATAGGCCTTTATTAAAAAGACAGTATTCGGCAAAAGAAAAAGTGAATACGGGGATTTATCCCTGCACTCACTCCAGACGGCTCATAACCGCTTTGGCATAATCACTGAATTCATATAAATATTCTTCAATCTCCCTGCCCACCGCTTTACCTTTTGCCACCGCATTATTCAAATCCTCTTTTATATAACTGAGATTGATCTCACTCGTATAATTCATTATACTCAATCGATAAATTGAATCGGCTTTTTGAATCAGACTCACAAGCTTTAATTCATCCTCCGCCCCTAGCATTGTATTCACTGCAGAGTTAACAGTAAGCAGCCCCACCGTGACGATTACAAGGCTTAAAAAAATAGTCAGCAAAACCAAGCGTTTATGGCGCTTTCTGCGTTTGTACCATTGCAGCCTGCTCATTTATACACCTCCAAAGGGAACTCATATTATTATTTTCCCCTTGATTGTGTAATCAATACAATAAAGATACTCAACTGCAACCTAAATCCTAATGTCTCTATTCCAGCTCTTTTATCACTTCTGCCAACGCTCTGGCAATATACTTGCTGCTGCGGATAGCCTCTTCAAGCGTATTACCATTGCTGCCGACTTCCAGCAGCAGGGACCCCGTCGTAACATGCTGATTGAACCGTTCTTTTCTTAAATTGATGGGTCTCGCCAGCTTCGGATATAACCGGTTGAATTTTTGTTGTAATCTGAGGGCCAATTTTAGGTTTTCCTGCCATTGGGGATGCTCCAGCCCCCATTGGTTGGTTCCTACAACAAACATCACCTGAGCTACTTTTTGTCCATCAACTTGAGCATATACTTTCAGCTTTCGATTGTCTTCAAACAAAAATGCATCTCTGTGAATATCTAATACAAAACTTATGGACGGATTCTTTTTGAGCTGCGCCTCAATCGTTTGCAAAGTCTTTCTATAAGAACCGCTATAGGAAGGGTAATCATGAATTGTCTTGTCGTGTATTACATGAATGCCCATATTTTTAAGGTTCTTAGCAATTTCTTCTCCCACCCGCACGACATTGTATCTTGGATCTTCCGTCCTATCGGGGTCACTGGGCACATAGTAGTTGTCCTGCGTCGGGGTGTAAGCTTCGGAAGTATGGGTGTGGACAATCAATACCTGCGGGCCCTGCTCCGATATATTCATTTTCAGCTTCTCACCGAGTAATTTAGAAATATTGAGCTGCACATCTGTTTCATTCTTTACATAAATATTGTCCGAAAAAACATAACCTTTCGGATCGGTAGGATTAATCGTGGTTTCGGTGATTTTGCCCGTGCTTTCCAAATTTTCCGCTTCGTCCTCTCTTGTATGAGGGTCTAAAGAAATCAACTCACGGATGGACTTTACATCATCAACCTCTTGCTTCTCCTTATGGGCACTCGGTTCCTTTTCAGGTAAAATTAAAATTTCACTTTCCGATGTATTCACCAATGCGGCCGCCACATTGGCATCACAACTACGCATCAATAAAATTTGGCGGCTGAGAATAGTTTTAGGGTCCCGGATATCAAAACCCGTAAATATACGCGTCAGCCATCTTACATCACGGTAGTCAAGTACATTATCATTATCTTCTTTCATAACTACTCTCATCATCGGCAACGCATTATCCATATGAGATTTCAGAAATTCCATGGTCAACAATCCGGATGAATCAAGCCCATTAAACAGCGCCTTTCTATTGTTGAAATAAAAATTCAATTGATTGGTAAGTACTAAAGTATTGGAGAATACATAAAGTACACATAGTCCCATTAGCGCTACTAAAATTTTTCTCGTTGTTTTTCTTATATAAATGTTTTTCACTTTCAACATATTTATCCCTCACTTTTGTACTTCTCTTATTCTATTAAGCGTATTCAAAAGCGAGGGAAAATATAACCGGAATCTGCACGCTACCATCTGTTAGAGCCTTCTCGCACCTCACAGTCAATGAAGGGTGTATTTAGTGCAGGTGAAGAAAATGATGGAAATGACCTTATGGAATAATTTTCTTCACCCAGAATTTATACCACCCGTCAATGAACATATCGATTGACATCATCCAAGTTAATGCCTTCGTGAAGGGCAATATTAATGCCATTCGCAACAATTTTAGAAACATCTTCAATAATGGTATCTATTTCCTTTGGGGTTACCATCAGATTTCCTACATAGGGTGATAATATCTGCTGGATTAACGTATATTTTTCATTTTTATCCATATTTTTAAGGGTCTCATAAAACGCCGACCCTTGTTCCATTTGTGCCAGCATTGCATCTATCATAAGATCAATGGTATCATTGGCCATTGTAGCGGCATCTACAACCATCGGGACACCTATGGCTATCACCGGTACACCTAAAGTCTGTACCGTTAAACCCATCCGCTTATTTCCCACTCCCGAACCGGGATTAATACCGGTATCCGCAATCTGGATCGTTGTGCTAATCCTGTCCATTCGCCTTGAAGCAAGTGCATCAATAGCAATGACCAGACTGGGCTTTAATCTGTCTACAATCCCTTTAATGATTTCCCCCGTTTCTATGCCGGTAAGCCCCAATACACCGGGTGCAACCGCACATACCGGACGTACCCCTTTGTCTATTTGCTCCGGTACATACTCCAACAGGTGCCTTGTCACCATTAAACTGGAAATCACTTTAGGTCCCAAGGCATCCGGTGTAACATTCCAATTGCCCAGACCTACTACTAACACGGTTGCCTCTTTACCGATCTTAACAACATTCAAAAGCTCTTTTGCAACTACCCTGCATACATCCTCTTGCAAATCCTGATCTTTATTTTTTAAACCGGGTACTTCTATGGTGATATAGTTTCCCATCGCTTTCCCCATGGCATTCGAACCTTCTTCCGAAGTAATCCTGACCCTTGTCACAGACAGCTCTTCCTGTCCGTCCGTTTCCACTTCTACACCGGGAACCTCGGCCTCTTGCCGTGCATCCTGCTTATACAGTTCCCTCGCTTCCAACGCCAAGTCTGTTCTAATATTAAGCATATCCATCACTCCTGATCAAATAGTTTGCGGTTGACAGCTCACAATGCATATAGAGACCGCACAGCAAAATCTGCAATATAATCACACTCCGGTAACGGACATTCCAAAGCCACAAATAGTTGAGGGCTGAGAGATGAGCGTTGAGAATACCTGCCACCTTGCACCACGCCTCGTTGCTATTTTACGCTCCACCCCTATTTAGTCATTTTCCGGCCTCCGCCCTCTGACCTCGGGTCTCCGGTTTATCCATACGAGTATATTTCTATCTCTAGTGTGCGTTATCTATATCCGCTGTTCGTATTTCAAATATACTGTGAAACAATCTGCTAAAAAACATTATGCAATTCTCTTTAATATTAAAATTTACTTTAGCTTGATTTTTTATACTCAAATAATCCTTGCATTTTTAATATTTTCATGTTAGAATATCCCTTGTGGATTTAGAAAACTGGAGGTGAGATAATTGCCTAATATTAAATCGGCTATGAAACGGGTAAAAATAATTAAAACCAAAACTTTAAGAAATCAAATGGTTAAGACTTCTTTAAAGACCAGCATTAAGAAATTCGAAAGTTCGGTGGATGAAGGAAATATCGAAAAAGCAACTACAGCTTTCAGAATGGCTGTTAAAAAAATAGACCAATCCGTTGCAAAAGGTGTTTTACATAAGAACACTGCTGCAAGAAAAAAAGCTCAGCTTAATAAAAAATTGAAGTCTATCAGCGCATAATTAGAAACGTACTTGTCTAAGTACGTTTTTTAATTACCCTTTATGTTATCACTTCCGTGTTAACGACCCATTCTGCTCCCGCATTGAACCACAAGCGTCTGCAGCACAACCTTTTCACTCACCTTGCCGCTTTTGACAGCCGTATCAATCTTCACACACTCATGAAGCATATCATGAAGATATCGTGCTGAGAAATGCCCGGCTTGTTTCATATATTTTTTGACCACAAAGGGCGCCATCCCCATATGACTTGTTATTTCGCCCGTAGACATACCTTGATCCATCATCAGTTTTACCTTCAACACACCGGAAAAATGTCTGGCCATAAGTGCCAATATTTTAACCACCGGTTCTCTGAGTATCATCATGTCATTTAATGATTCAAGGGCCCGCTGGGTATTATTCTCCATTAAGGCATCAATCATATGAAATACTCTGCTTTCCGTCGATTTGGTACAGATCTTGTCTATGTCTTCTCTTGAGATATATTTGCGCTCCCGGCAGTAGCTTACCAACTTATCTATTTCGTTTTTGACATTGGTCATGCCGGTATCACAATGTTCTAATAAATAGTAAATATCTTGCTTTGACATCTTTTTATCATAAGACGTTAAAACTCTCTCCACCCAGTTCACCAAATCTATTGTTTTTTGATATTTACATTCTACAGCCAAACCATTTTTCTTAATGAGTTTGTACAGTTTACTCCGCTTGTCAACTTCCGTTTCATAAAATACAACACATGCGTGGGGCGGAATATCGGCCAGGACATTTTCCCAAAACTCTTTTTCCGCTGCTCTGGGAGATTTAAAAAGCCCGCTGTCTTTGCTGACAATCATTTTATATTGTGCCATCACAGGAAGCGATTCGACGGCATCCCATATTTGCTGCATATCAACATGTTTTCCCGTAAACACATTCAAGTTGAAATCTGCAAAGGATTCCTCCACAAGCTTATGCTTTAATTGATTTAAGTAATAATCCTTTAAAAATGCCTCTTCACCATAAAATAAGTAGACATTGGAGAAATCCCCGGTTTTTAACTGCTTTTTGAATAGTTCTAAGCTCATCTTATTCACCTTCTCTAAGAAGTTTTACTTTCTTAATTTTCCTATTGTCGGTTATAAAGGTAATGGTGCCATTCACATCTGTCCTGAAAACCTTTATATCCTTATTCTTTAAACGCTCAAGTACTTGCGGATGGGGATGCCCGAAAGTATTTCTTCCTACCGTAACAACTGCATACCGGGGAGATACCGCATCCAAAAACTCGTTTGTTGTAGACGTATCGGAACCATGGTGCGGAACCTTCAATACATCGGCACGCAATACTTGTCTATTTTTCATTATATACTGTTCTGCATATTTTTCAATATCCCCGGTAAAAAGAAAATCCATTTGACCATAATTAAATTTTAAGACGAAGGAGTTATCATTCTCATTAAATGCATCATCAGTTAGTTGTTCAATACCCGGTGCCAGCACCTGTATATTGGTCTTCTTGCTGAGATCGATTTCATCCCCTTTTAACAAATAATATACAGGAATTTGACGGGCATTGGCAGCATCGATCAACGCCTGCTTTAAAGCATTTTCTTCTTCTCGCGGCGGTAATATCAAGGCCCCCACCGACATATTCTCCAAAATGCTTATGATGCCTTTGCCATGGTCCGCATGATAGTGGGAAACGATCGCGAGGTCAATATGCCTTATCCCTCTTTTTAATAGATAGGGCATCACAATATATTTTCCTACGTCATAGCCATCTTCGCCCCCTCTGCCTCCTCCGTCAATGAGCATTGTCTTATCTTCACTGCATTTTACAAAGATGCAGTCTCCCTGTCCCACATTTATAAACGTGACTTCTGCGAAATCCGACTGCCAAAATGTAAATATTATTGAAGATATCAGGGTGATGGTCACCAATAAGGACACAAGCTTGATCCGGAATGCATTTTTCACCTTTTGCAATAAATGATATAGCACAAATAGGGCAAACAAATAGAGGATTGCAAATAAAATATTAGGACTGGGTACGGTAATCGCCGCAAAAGGAAGCGCTGCCAAAAAATGCGAAACCGTTAATATGAATTTCAAAAAGACATATACGAAACCTGCAGCAAGATTCCCTAAAAATATACTCACACTGCCTGCCAGGCATAACAGCATCCCGGCAATGAGAACAATAGATGTAAGGGGTACCACCACAAGATTGCTTGCTACCGAAACAACGGACACACGGTTAAAATGATAGGCCACCAAAGGCATTGTCCCAAGCTGTGCGGTTATAGAGGCGACAATGACTTGAACAGGTATCCTGAAAAAGGCGCCCTGCCGGCCTAACCTGCCGTTTAAAAAACCGAACTGCGCATAAATGGGTTGATACAATATCAATAAGGACAGGGTCGCACAAAAAGAGAGTTGAAAGCCCACATGAAACAACACCATGGGATTATACGCCAGCATGATCAACGCGGAAAGAAATAAGGACGTTAAAGCGTCCCTCTCTCGATTGAGCAAATAAGCCGCTAAAAAAATGACGGCCATGATCCCTGCTCGCACCACGGAAGGTGTGCAACCGGTCATAAACATAAATTGTACTACCGCTATGATCCCGATCACTTTAGCAGCATGTTTATTGACTTTCAATATACTCAGCACATAGGTAATGCCCATTAATAAAATGGCAACATGCATGCCGGAAACCGCCACAAGATGTGAAAGTCCGCTTTTTGAAAAATCTTCTTTCATCTGCTCCGTAAAATCCGTACGGTCACCGACCATCATCCCTTTCAGCAAAGCTGCTTCGTGCTGCGGCAGAAATTGATCAATCCGATTGATAACGGATTTTCTCAGATAAAAGGAAAAATCTTCGACAGACCTTCTTTGCTGCTGTCCCTCCAGCCTTTTGATTTGATATGGGGTTGCAAAAGTAATGGCATAGATCCCTTGCGCTTTTAAATAATCATTATAGTCAAACCCGCCTGTATTCATCGTGTCGGCCGGCACATAAAGTTTGCTTTTTACCTGCAAAATATCTCCGTATTCATATATATCCGCCGGCCCGCGCACCACACAGCTCAGCTTTACCTTTGCAGTGACAGGATACACAGTTTCATCGGTCTCAATACGACTGATGCGTACAATATAGTCCAGCTTTTCATTCTTTCTGACCGGCGCTGTGATCACTTTACAGGTAAAAGTAACAGGTTTATCCAGAAAGGGCCCAATCGGTTTCAAATAGACATCATCGACGATCTCAAATCGTAATATGCCCAGCAATGCACAGCCAAACAATAGCATTAAAAAATAATACCGTTTCCCTTTACCCAGCACCATTTTTATAACAAAAGCAATGCCTATCACAAATCCAATCCTTATCAAATATTCAACAGCAAAGAAGCGCGCTGAAAAAATTCCTATAATATATGCCGCCACACCCCAACATAACAATCTTTTCATAGTTCCCCCCAAAGCAAAACGCCCTCCTATTCACGTTACACCTCTTTTTCCATCAGAACGACATTATGCCCTTTTCCATTTAACATGATACGGATGTTCGTTTTTCTTATGGATTTAAAGCCGTTTTTATGCCAAAACCGGATGCCCGATTGATTCTCCATAATAACGGAAATAAATATCTTTTTTATATCATAACGGCTTTTAAAATATTCACTGATCATATTCAGGCTTTTTGTGCCGTATCCGTCGCCTCGATAGCGGGCATCTATAATCAGAGAATTAATCCAGATAGAATTGACCTTTCCTTTTTTCAAGCGCCCTTTGATAAGCCCTATCATATCATTGTTATGTTTCAGTTGAATGCCTGCAAAGAATTCACTCCCGCAATACACCACTTCCAGATATTTTTGTATAAGTATTTCCAGCGTGACAGGCTGATCCATCCCTGTCGCATATTTATAGTCTTGTCCTCCGTTATACCATTTGATAATATTAGGTAAATCTCTTCTTTTGATATCTTTTATAACGATTTCGGCCGTAACAATACGCATTGAAAGCATATGATCACCTGCAAATGATTATTCTGACAAAACCTCAAGAAAATCGAATCCTTTTGATTTTGCTCCGATGTTCCCGCTTCAACAAACTAAATAAAACTCTGCTCAGAAATGAACAGAGTTTACGATCCCAAAGCATCCTCTAACCAAATTGTTCCAATATCCAGAGCTTGATATAGGCCTTCCCGTTCTGCTTTTTTTACAACTTTTTCTCTTGACCTTAAAGAAGGGTCATTCTTTTGCAGCTCTATCGATACTTTTGTTGCTACTTTTAAGTCTTTTATTTTTTCGCTTTCCATTATTTTCATTGTAATAATGTATTTCTCATTTCCGTTGCCATAATACAGCATATTGCCTTTGCGGACGAGAGCTTTCCCTTTATACGTTAGTTCTTGCCCTTTTTTTAAACCTTTTTTTGCACTAGAAGCCATTCGTCATCATCCCTTACTATTATTTAATGCTTCAGATTAATCACTAAAGACAGCGCACTGCAACCTTAAAATATATTTGAACAAATCACGATAATGCCGGCCTTTTTTGTCCAAATATCAATATCATTGCAAAGGGCGATATCTATCTATCAAAAGGTTGCCCCAAATACACCAACTTCATCCAATTATTACTATACCATAATTTATGCTTATAGTAAAGGGCAGCATCAGGAAAAGGTGGTATAAAATAAAAACTCCACTGCTGTATTCCAACAGTGAAGTTTGTTTGGTGAGCCATGAAGGAATCGAACCTTCGACACCTTGATTAAAAGTCAAGTGCTCTACCGACTGAGCTAATGGCCCACAAATGGCTGGGATGGCAGGACTCGAACCTACGCATGCCAGAGTCAAAGTCTGGTGCCTTACCGACTTGGCTACATCCCAACATATAATGGCTAAATGGGGTGGATATCCGGAATCGAACCGGAGACCTCTAGAGCCACAATCTAGCGCTCTAACCGACTGAGCTATACCCACCACATAATGGCGCGCCTGAAGAGATTCGAACTCCTGGCCCACTGCTTAGAAGGCAGTTGCTCTATCCAGCTGAGCTACAGGCGCATATCCTGGAGCGGGTGATGGGAATCGAACCCACGCGATCAGCTTGGAAGGCTGAGATTCTACCATTGAACTACACCCGCATATCTAGTTGACAGCCGACAATTTCATTTAAAGCTTCAACCCGCTTGCCGTCCCCTTCAACAGGAACATCAAACCCCATCATTCATTCTCTCGAATTTCTGACTGACAAGTATCGATTATACCAGCTTTAAGATCGTTTGTCAACATCTTTTTTTAACTTTTAACAACAATATGGTTGTTATGAACCGGCGCCAACCAAACCGGCGAAGATTAGTATAGCGTAAAAGCATTATGTTGTCAATCCAAAAAGGGATATTTAACATTATTTATGTGCTTTTTTCTTGATTATATTCATTTTCCCTCCTTTTATCTTCATTTTCCAGCATTGGATAGCTTTTTTGGGTCCGGCGTTTGACATGGCGAAGACGACCCTCTCTACGCGGCAAGAACAGCCGTGTTAAAGGCATCGTCTTCAAGATTTTTGGGACTGTCCGCTATCGGCAAATCCCTATCTTCACTTCCCCATCTGCAACATCAATATCTATAACGCTGCCGGCTTCACATTCCCCTTTGATGAACAAATCCGCCAGCTTATCTTCAACCAACCTTTGAATGACTCTTCTCAAAGGCCTTGCACCATATTTTATATCATACCCCTTTTCTAAAATATGCAGCTTGGCCTGCTCGGATATTTCTAAATTTATCCCTTTCTCTTTCAATTCTTCCCTTATTTCTGCAAACATCAGTTCAATAATTTGGATCAATTCATCCTTCTTTAAATACTTGAAGGAAACAATTTCGTCAATTCTATTTAAAAATTCGGGCCTAAAAATCTCTTTTAACGTATGTTGGATTTTATTATTAAATGCTCCATCCTCATCATTTAAAAATCCATATAGACCGGACTTAATGTCGGAACCGGCATTCGACGTCATAACAATAAGCGTATTTTCAAAGCTGACCACTTTGCCATGGCTGTCCGTCACCCTTCCGTCTTCTAAAATTTGAAGCAGAATATTGAAAATGTCCGGATGCGCTTTTTCAATTTCATCTAATAAAATAATGGAATAGGGCTTACGTCGAACCTTTTCGGTCAACTGTCCAGCCTCATCGTATCCTACGTATCCGGGAGGTGCGCCGATAATTTTAGATACGGCATGTTTTTCCATATATTCCGACATATCCATTCTGATAAGGGCTTCTTCACTATTAAATAATTCTTCGGCCAAAGCCTTCACCAGCTCTGTCTTCCCTACCCCGGTAGGGCCTGCAAAAACAAAGGATACCGGTCTCTTTTTCTTCTTCAAGCCCGCTCTGTTCCTTCTAATAGCCCGCGCAACGGTTGAAACCGCTTCATCCTGACTAATCACTCTTTTATGCAGCCTTTCTTCCAACTGAAGCAATTTTTCAGACTCCAGTTCGGTAATGCTCTGTACGGGAATTTTTGTCCACGCTTCTATTACATAGGCAATATCTTCAACAGTCAGATAGACTTCTTTGGTTTTCCTCTCAATTTCAGCAATTTGTGTAGTCAATTTGCATTCTGCCGTCTTTAAATCGGCTGCTTTCTGGTAATCTGCTATAGAATCTGCAGAGACAGCATTTTCTTTTTCTTCCTGAATCTTTTTAAGGTCTTCCTTTAAAGCGGCCAGTTCTACCAGACCTGTATTTTTTAAATTGGCCCTGGAGCCTGCTTCGTCTATCACATCAATCGCTTTATCAGGCAGAAATCTGTCCGTAATATATCTTTCGGACAAAATGACAGCCGCTTTTATGACTTCATCCGTTATCAACACTCTATGGTAACTTTCATAATAATCCTTAATGCCCTTCAAAATCTCTATTGACTCTTCTATGGAAGGTTCTTCAACGAGAACAGGCTGGAACCTTCTTTCCAAAGCAGAATCTTTTTCTATATATTTTCTATATTCGGCCAGCGTTGTCGCCCCAATCACCTGCACCTCACCTCTAGCCAAAGCAGGTTTTAAGATATTGGCCGCATTCATTGCGCCTTCCGCTTCTCCCGCACCTACAATATTGTGCAATTCATCGATGACAAGTATAATATTGTCTAAGCTTTTTGCCTCTTCAATAATGCCTTTCAATCTTGTTTCAAACTGTCCTCTAAACTGTGTACCCGCAACGATGGCCGTAAAATCCAATAAATAAATTTCAGCATTAAAAAGTTTGGCAGGCACCTGTTTTTCGGCAATTCTCAACGCCAATCCTTCCGCAATGGCTGTCTTTCCTACACCGGGCTCTCCTAAAAGCACCGGATTATTCTTTGTTCTTCTATTTAAAATCTGGACTACACGGTCAATCTCTCTATTTCTGCCCACCACTCTGTCAATTGCACCATTTTTAGCTTTTTCCGTTAAATGAATACCAAAATGATCTAAATATTTTCTCTTTTTCTTTGGTTTTTTTTCAACTGTTTTCGTTCTTGTACTCTTGTCTTCCTGCGGAAACTTATGAGGATCAGGATCGTTTTTTTCCTGTTTATTATCGGACTTGCCGAACAAATTATTAATAAATGCAAAAGGATTATTCTCATCATTATTAAAGCTATTTGATTCTTCATTCATCAGATATTCGCTCATTTGGTTATTGAGTGAATCCAACTGCTCTTCATTAACACCCATCTGGCCCATAAATTGTTCTAAAGGTTTTATACCCAATTCTTTTGCACAGGTTAAGCACAACCCCTCATTCTTCTGCTGGCTGCCTTCCATCTTCGTCATAAAAACAACCGCCAGATTTTTATGACATCTTGAACACATCATATATATTCAACTCCTATAATCACTTTTAGTCGAACCTCGGGCCTTGGCGTTCGAAGTGCTAAAACAGCACAGCCGAAAAGTAATCTTAGTTGCGAACCACCAATGACCTATTGTCCTCTAATATGATTATAACACACATATATTGTAAATCAACCGTCACTATTTAACAAAAAAATAACTAATCCTGATCAGAACTAGTTATTTGCAAACAACATTTAATGATTTGTCTTTTCTTCCGAACCTCCAAGCCCAGACGACGAACCCACTTTAAGAATTTCTTTTAATGCCGCAGTGGTAATAGGCGCACCTAGAATGACATCATCTTTTCCATCCATTTTTCCGGGATCTCCAATGCCGACAATAATAGGAACATTCATATTTTTCAAAACGCTTAAGGTATCGCCTTTTATAACGGAAGCTACCGTATCATTTCCATACTTGTCAACTGCGTGCTCAACCCTTTTGCCATCCTTCGTAAAAGAACAATCCACTTTTATATGGCCCTTATCTTTTCCGTTGGAAGCAACGGCCACAACCCCTAACGTTTCTATATCCGGGTGATTTAAAATGGTTTCCATCGCTGTCTCCCCTCTGCCCGCGCTGTCACCTCCGCAATCATCTACCATTACCACTACAGGGTCATAGGGTGCCGTCTTTATATGCTCTACGATTTCCGCCCCCGTTAAGATTGTTGGGTTGCCTGCGGAGCAAGATATGCATCGGCCTCCAATATTTTTTGCCGCAGACTCCACTGCTTTTTTCGCTGCCGTATCACCGTCGGTAACCAAAATCACTTTCCTTCTCTCCACTCAAACACCTCCATCCCCCACCCCCTACCTACTCCCCCCTCCCCATCACCCGCTAACCACTCCTCCTCACTCCCCCCTCCCAACTCCCCACTACCCTATTTCGCCTTAGGGGAAAAGATCAACGCAATCAGATACCCAAAAAGTACTGCTCCGGCAATGCCCCCGGCTGTTCCGCTGATACCTCCGGTAAAGGCCCCTAATAGCCCGGATTCTTCTACTCCTTTCATAGCGCCTTTTGCCAGCGAATAGCCGAACCCGGTCAAAGGAATAGTGGCACCTGCGCCGCCAAACTTTACGATCGGTTCATATAGCCCTATTGCTGTCAATATAACACCTGATGTTACAAATATCACTAATATTCTCGCCGGCGTTAGCTTTGTTTTATCAATAAGTACTTGTCCGATTGCACATATCAAACCGCCAACGATAAAAGCTTTAAGAAATTCCAAATTCATCACTCCAATGTATTCTGAATCGTAACAGCATGTGCAATCCCCGGAATGGATTCTCCTTGCTGTGAAGTCGTAGGACTCATCAATGCGCCCGTTGATAAAAACAGGATTTTGTTTAAATGGCCCTGTGTCAATTCTTTGTACAAATATCCGGCTAAGACCGATGCCGAGCAGCCGCACCCACTACCTCCCGCGTGCGTATCCTGCTTTTTATTATCAAATATCTTCAGTCCGCAATCCGTAAACTGTTTGCTGATATCGCATCCTCTTTTTTGTAAAAGTTCTTCGGTAATATCCTTCCCAACCTGTGCCAGATCCCCTGTAATAATGAGGTCATAGGTATCGGGTGTAAAACCCGTATCTTCAAAATGGGTATAAATTGTATCGGCGGCTGACGGTGCCATGGCTGCCCCCATATTATTGGCATCTTTGATGCCTAAGTCAACAATTTTACCTGTGGTAATATGGGTGACATAGGGTCCACTCCCCTCCGCTGCTAAAACAACGGCACCTGAACCTGTAACTGTCCACTGAGCGGTTAAGGGCCTCTGACCTCCGTATTCCAACGGAAAACGAAATTGTTTTTCCGCAGAGCAAAAATGGCTCGACGTCGCGGCAATCACATAATCTGCAAAACCTCCGTCAACTGTCATTGCTGCCAGACTAAGCCCCTCCGCCATTGTAGAACAAGCACCGTATAATCCAAAAAACGGTATCTCCAGTTCTCTTACGCCGAAATTGGAGCCGCTGCACTGGTTAAGCAGGTCTCCGGCAAAGATATACTGTATATCTGTCAACGTTTTTTGTGCTTTTGTCACCGCTTTGATAATTGTTTCACGAAGTATTTTACTCTCCGCCTTCTCCCATGTTTTTTCTCCCCATAACACATCATCTAATATTTGGTCAAAATAACTGCATAACGGACCTTCCCCTTCTTTTTTACCTACAATGGCAGCAGTTGCGATGATAGAAGGCGGATATTGCAGTTTGACCGTCTGTTTGCCTAATCTTTTCGTTGCTGTCACGCTTTTGCCTCCTTACTTAATTTCCTACAAGAAAAAATATAATGCCTACCACGACAGAGGCTGTGATACCATATACCAGAACCGGTCCCGCAATGACAAACATCTTGGCACCCATTCCCAGTACGTAACCTTCACTTTTAAACTCCATGGCCGGTGAGACAATTGCATTTGCAAACCCTGTTATAGGCACAATCGTCCCGGCTCCTGCATATTTTGCAAGCCCATCATAAATATCCAATCCTGTCAGCAGCGCACCTAAAAATATCATTGAAATGGCTGTTGCCCCTGCCACGTCTTCTGTGCTTAATCCGCGGGATTTAAAATAATTACTTATAATCTGCCCTACAACACAAATCAATCCTCCTATAACAAAAGCCATTATCACATTTTTTATGATCGGCGAATTAGGGGATTTTTTTTGTACATATTTTTGATATTCTTTTTGGGTAAAGTTCTGTTCCATAGACTCTCCTCCATTAAACGATATGATCCTGCAGAAAAACACCTTAACGATTGCCAATATTTTTCAGCATCACAAATATACCTCTTGTCGGAATTTTTTCATTGATATTGCTTGTACTTAGCATCCATAATGCTATGATGAGTAAGATGACAACAACCGTCGTTACTACAAAAATCATTTTTTTAAGTGTTATTCTATTCATTCTTTCACCTCAAATCTTAATAAATGACCCTTCCTCTCATATCGATAAAACGCACAAAATTCAGATTTTAAAATATAAAATCCTCATTGGGTTCAATAAAAATAACCCATTTTAAAGCTGATTATCTATAATTATATTATTAGAAATATTTAATATTTATATTCTAAAAAAAATACGCAAAAAAAAGCACCTAGCCGGCACTTATTTTCTTCTTCATCTGATTGAGTATTCTTTTTTCAATTCTTGATACCTGCACTTGAGATATGCCTAACATATTTGCAATTTGGGTTTGTGTCTTTTCTTTAAAATACCTTAAGATAATAATCTGCCTTTCCCTTGGCTTAAGCGTATCCAACACTTCCTTAAGGGCAATTCTATTGATCACTTTGCTTTCTTCATTGACGCCTCTGTCAATTCTATCGATTAACAAAATCGGTGAATTATCACCTTCATGTAATGTGGCATACAATGATTCCGGCGTAACATTGGCCTCCAGAGCCAGTATCAAATCTTCTACCTCAATATCTAATTGAGCCGCAATCTCATGTACCGTTGGCTCTCTTCCAAATTTTTTGATTAGCATGTCTTTTACAATCCGTGCTCTGTTTGCCGTTTCTTTGAGCGACCGGCTTACTTTAATCATGCCGTCATCTCTAATAAACCTTTTAATTTCTCCCATAATCATGGGTACGGCGTAAGTAGAAAACTTCACTTCGAATGTTTCATCAAACTTTTTAATCGCCTTTATTAATCCGATACATCCGATTTGAAACAAATCATCCGCTTCATATCCTCTATTTTGAAATTTTTTCACAATACTCCAAACCAAACCGATGTTGCGTTCGACTAATTGACCCTGCGCCTCTTTATCTCCCTCTTTTGCACGATTAATCAATGCTAGCGTTTCTTGGTCGATTCCCTCATGCAATATCTTCACCTCCGTCCGGTTCCGCCCATGTATATGTCCTCTCAGTCCTTCACAATTTTACTTGATTTATGAACGCCGGGGATCACTTTTATCATCTTCACCCTTGTACCTCTGCCTTTTTCCGATTCAATTTCAACACGATCCATGAATGTCTCCATTACCGTAAATCCCATCCCGGAACGTTCCATTTCAGGCTGAGAGGTGTACAGCGGTTGCCGAGCCAGCTCTATATCCTCGATCCCTTCCCCTTCATCTTCAATGATAATTTCTACACAGGTATCCATGAGCTTGCACCGAATGTTGATATACCCTAAGTCCGAGTTATACCCATGAATAATGGCATTGGTGACTGCTTCCGAAACAGCTGTTTTGATATCTGTCAGTTCTTCAATTGTCGGGTCCAGCTGTGATGCAAAAGCCGCAACAACTACTCTTGCAAAGCTTTCATTGCTGGATTTACTTAAAAACTCTACTTTCATTTCATTTTTAACAGTCATTTCATCTCCCCCTTACATTTGTGCTAAGGCATCGTTTACACTACCGAATACAGGAATAATCTTATGCAATCCTGAAATATGTATAATTCTCATGACCTGTGGATTTGCATTGACCAAACCTGTTTTTCCGTTTCGCTTCTGTATAAGCTTATATCTTCCGATAATCACACCTATCCCGGAACTATCCATAAAACTCAACTTTTCAAAGTCAAATATCAAATCTTTGATCGGACTTTTATTAATTTCCCTGTCAATCTTTTCTCTGATTTCTATAGACGTATGATGATCCAATTCACCTTCAAGTTTTACGACCAATTGCCTATTCATCTTTTTAAATTTTACCTGCAAGCATATCCCCCCTGTATGTGTTTTTTTAAGTCCCGGCGCCGACGCTCCTTCTCTGTATATTTTAGCTTGTCCACAAAGGATATATATTCTACATTTATCTGGAATATCCTTCCACGAAAAACGTCTAGTTTTGTAGAATGCTATTTTTTTTACAACAAAAAACGACAGGCAACATTGTATGAGCCTTGCCGCTTGCCATTTATCTATAACCTATCCTATCTTGCCATGAATGTCAATATAATTGCCGGAGGTCGGGTGTATTTAAAGAGGAGGATTCATCTGCACTGAGGGTGCGTTAATAATTTCAGCCGATTTATTTCTCTCCTGCATCAGCTCAAAAATAATTTAAGCACCGATAGATAATAACTTTAATTTTTTCGCAATTACACACTTTTTGTTTAATTTTTTTCTTTATTATTGTAAAATTAAAGTATAAATCAAATATCTGCAAAGAGGTGAAAAGTATGGACAATATAGACATCAAGATATTAAAAATACTTCAAAAAAACGCCCGGACTACGGCTTCGGAAATAAGCAGCCAAATTAACCTTTCGGTGCCGGCCGTAAGCGATAGACTCAAAAAACTTGAAACTTCGGGTATCATCAAGCAATATACCGCTATCATCGATCCCGTTCATCTCAAAAGACAACTCACCGCTATCATGTTTATCAGTCTGGAAAGACCCAAATACACCGATCTATTTGCGGAATGCATTCAGCAAGAAGATGAAATACTGGAATGTCATTATATTGCAGGCGATTTTGACTATGCTTTGAAGGTCATAACTGAAAATACATCTACACTTGAACATCTGCTGAATAGAATGAAAAGCATACGGGGGGTACGTAAAACCAAAACCGTTATAGTACTCTCCACCTTCAAAAATAACTATTCCATTACCCCTCACACAGAATAAAAGCGCAAGAACACCGGGTCTTTTTGATTTTGACCGGATTGTACGGCGCCCACCGGCTTATCTATCATAAATTTATATAACATCTTTGAAAGGATGATGAAAAATGATCATTGGTATCCCAAAAGAAATTAAAAACAATGAAAATAGAGTTGCAATCACACCGGCAGGTGTTCACACACTGGTAAACGCAGGTCACAAAGTGGTTATTGAAAAGTCTGCCGGCCTTGGCAGCGGCATTGGTGACGCTGATTATACTGCGGTCGGCGGACGCATCCTTAATAAAGACACCGATATATTTAACGAATCGGATATGATTGTAAAAGTTAAAGAACCGCTTGCAAGCGAATATGACCTTTTAAAAGAAGGGCAGGGCCTTTTTACCTACCTTCACCTGGCAGCCGACCGGCCGCTTACCGACTCACTGCTCAGAAGAAAAATAACCGCTATAGCCTACGAAACCATACAGCTTCCCAACGGCTCTCTCCCGCTGCTTATTCCTATGAGCGAGGTAGCAGGCAGAATGTCCGTACAGGTCGGCACTCATTTATTGCAAAAATATAATGGCGGCATGGGCATTCTGCTGGGTGGTGTCCCCGGAGTTCCTCCGGCGGAGGTCGTCATTATCGGCGGCGGCATTGTAGGGATCAACGCCGCAAAAATGGCTGTCGGATTAGGCGCGAGGGTTACCGTACTGGATATTGATAAAAACCGCTTATCCTATCTTGACGATATCTTTCTAGGCAGAATTTCCACTTTGTTATGTAGTGATTATACTATTGCCGAAATGGTTAAAAAGGCCGATCTGCTCATCAGCGGCGTACTTATTATCGGTGCTAAAGCACCGAAAGTTGTAACAACAGACATGGTAAAAACCATGAAAAAAGGATCGGTTATTGTGGATGTGGCGATTGATCAGGGAGGCTCGGTTCAAACAATTGACCGGGTGACTACTCATGATAATCCGTGTTATGAAAAGCATGGTGTCGTCCATTACTCGGTCGCAAACATGCCCGGTGCCGTTCCACGAACCTCAACCTTTGCCTTGACAGATGTCACCCTTCCTTATCTGCTCCGGATTGCCAATAAGGGGGTTAAAAAAGCACTGGCTGAAGATAGGGCGCTTATATCCGGACTTAACACGTATATGGGACATATCACCTGCGAAGCAGTAGCAAAAAGTTTTAATATGCCCTTTACCGCTCCTGAAGAGTTGATGGGCTGAATCAATACCCAAAATCTAAATGGAGGCAGAACTGCCGGATACATCTGCTATTTGATGTACCGGCGGTTCTGCCTCCACTTCTATGGGTTTTATGACCCTACATCATATTTGAAATCTGCGCATAGATTGATTCAATTCATTGACCATATCCATTAATTGCTTTGCAAGATCGGCCAATTGTTCTGAAGACGACGTTTGTTCTTCACTGGTCGCCATTACTTCTTCGGTGCTTGCCGCTGCTTGCTCAGCCACAGTGGCTATACTGCTGATAGCAAGTGTCGCTTTATCTTTATTTTCATTGATATCGGCGATAGCCGTATTGACCGTATCCACCTGTGTCGCAATAGAGCCCATCGATTTTATGACGCCCTGGAACGCACGGTCCGTCTCATTGACTGCTATGCCTTGTTCCTTAAATATTTCATTTGCTTCGTTTACTACATCAACGGTCGTTCTTGTTTCATTTTGTATATTCATAATAATGCCGTTAATCATTTCGGCCGCTTCTTTGGACTGCGCCGCCAGCTTCCTAATCTCATCCGCTACCACCGCAAACCCTCTTCCTGCTTCTCCGGCCCTGGCAGCTTCTATTGCCGCATTCAGCGACAGAAGATTGGTTTGTTCACTTATACTGGTAATCACCTTAATAATTTTTATGACTTCTTTTGCACTGTTGCTGAGCCCGTCAATATTACGTTTAATTGTGTCCGCCATTCTCATGGATTCATCGGTTTTCTGATTCAACGTATTAACGGTTTCAACCGCATTGCTGCCCACTTCTGTCGTATGGTTGGTAACATCTTGCACCACTTTGATGTTTTCTGCTACATTATTAATCTTATGCACCAATTGATTAATCACATTCGTGCTGCTTTCCGTCTCTTTGGCCTGCTCCGTAGCACCTCTCGCTATTTCTTCCACGGCCGCGGCTACCTGTTCTGCCGCCCGTGCAGATTGGTGGGACATTTCTTTCATACTGCTTGTATCCTTTACCACCACTTGTCCCGTTTGCAGCGTATCGGCAATGAGTTTTCTGATATTTTGCATCATATGATTAAAGCTATTCCCAAGCTGAGCCATTTCACTTTTACCCTTTATATCGGATGCAACCGTTAAATCTCCCTGCTCGGCCTTTTTCATCAGCTGCATCATATTGTTCACAGGGCGGGAAATACTTAATGAAACAAGGGTACCCAGAACGACCGCAATCACAATACATATCAACCCCGTAACAATCGTACCGTCTCTCACATCTCCCATTTCACTCATTAATGAGTCCATAGATACGTTCAACACAAACTTCCAACCATTTTTACAGGTATTGAAAGATATCAGCGCATTATCTCGAAATACCGTGCCTTTCTCTTCTTTTAAACCGGCTTGATTATCCTCTGTAAATACTTCCGAGGCAACTACCTCTTTGTCCAAATCACCCTCTACGCTTTGAAAAACGACGGTTTGCTGCTCCCGATCCAATAGCAATACCGTGGCAGCTTTTCCAAAATCTACACTTCTTCCGATATGCCTAAAAGCAGCTTTGTTAATCCCCATTACAATAATGCGCGTCTCTCTATCCCTGCCGCTTAAGGTATTTAACCGTCTCATTAAATAGATCCTGTGATCGGACCCATTGACACGTGTTATCCAGACCGGTCTTCCGCCTCCATCCATCACCTTCCGATAGACATCACTATCCCTAAATTCCTGACTTTCCATATAGTCTTGGGTCTCTATTTCAATGACAGTAGCACCGATGATTCGATCCTCTGCAATAATAAATACATCGTCTACGTCATCATGGGAAAATGCAATCGCATTGAGCTTGGCTTCGATCTGTTGCACGCGTTGCAGCTCCTCAAACGTACTCTCGGCTTCTTTCTTATGGAGCAAAGCCGCAAATTGAGAATCCGCCATAAGCTGCATTGTAATCTGTTCCAGCCCGGAGGTCTTTGAATCGATATTGATTGCAACCTGTTCAACCAGCCTCTCTGAAAAGGCACCTATCTTTTCTTGAATGGTATGCTTTCCGCCGGAATAGGAAAACACCCCAACAATGATTAAAGGAATGACGCTCAAAATGATAAAGAAGGTAATCAGTTTTAGTTTGATGCCCATATTGTTGAATACTTTTATATTGGGTAAATTAAAATTCTTAAATGACCTATGCTTTAAAAAAGATATTTTCTTTAGTTTTTCCATCAATGCTTTAAAATAAAAAGTGACTTTTTCTTTCATCTTTCTCCCTCTTTTCATAAGTATAATTATATTGATTATCAAAAATCATTTAAAGAGTTTTAACAAAACCGCAAGCCTTTATCAATGATCCTCTACTTCTTGCAACCTGTGCTTTGCATACTGCGCATAAGCATCATCGGGAAACTCGTTAACCAAGCGGTTGTAATACTTGGCGGCATTAGACGCATCATCCTTGGCTTGATAGCTTTTACCCATAAAATATAATGCGGCAGAGGCCTTCTCACCTTTGGGTGCATACTTTAAAGATTTGTCAAACCGGGCGACGGCCTGATCATATTGTCGCCTTGCATACTGAGAATAACCGGTACTATACAATTCTACCGCAAATTTGGGGACAATGCGATTGTATAATCCAATATATTTTTGCTGCTCCACTCCCTGGAAATCAATATTTTCTAACGCCAGCAACATATCAGCAGCCTGTTCTTTTTCTCTGTGACCCGACAATTCTTCAATTTCAAGCAGTTTCTTCACACCGCTCAAATATTCCAGCTTGTGCGTTTTATCTTCAATATCCTGTTCCAGCATTTCAATATCCTTTTCGGCGGTTGTAAGATTTGAACGATATTCGGCGATTGTCGTTTCATAGTCGGTTTTCTGTTTATCCCAAGAGGCTGTTTGGGCTGCCCGCTCATTGCTAAGATCGGCTATAGCGCTATAGGAAAATAAGTAGGCCAATAAGGCGCCAATCAAAAAACCGATAGATAGTTTAAGAACGCTTTTATTGGGGCCGTTAAACGGCATCTTAAGCTTATAGGGAACATGAGGCTCTGTCTTCTTATTTGTACCGGCTTTTTTTGTTTTCTTATCCTTCTGCTGGTCAATATAGTACAAATATCTATGGGCCTTTGCAAGAATATCATCATGTTCCGTTATGGTTTTTAACACATCTTCTGCTTGTTCCATCTGACGCCCTATGATATAACTCAATGCCAGTAAAATCTTTGCCTCAAGAAAGTCAGGATAAACAGCAAGTGCTTTTTTGAGCTCAATTGCAGCTATATCGTCACTTTTAGATTTTAACCTTTTAACCGCCTGATTGTATAATGCTACAGCCTTTTTTAAGCTATCGGGATTGATATCGGCTTTGACCGAGGCCGATATGTCGGATTCTATCAAGAATGACAGCGACTTTACCTCATTGCCTACATTTAGCATCGTCTTTCCTCCCTTCGTTGTAAAATACTATAGTCCGGCACACTAACCATGCGGCAGGAATCTTCCGAATATTCAACCACTGAGGGTTCAAGCCTATTCATCATCCATTCATCACCCTCCTAGTTCCAAAATGATTTATAAGACCTTCTTACTTTTTATATTCCACATTAATGCAAATATTCCTGCCTTTTATTACAAACTTTCAAAGGTTTTGTCGAAAGAGTTTACGCACGGCACCTATCAAGTGCAATGACCCGCAGCAGCAAAGAATATGACGATCTGCACAAGCCCCTTTTTTCACTCGCTCCATGCCCAATCGTACTGCTTGCTCAATATCTTCTTCTATCAGCACGTTGTCACAATATTTCGCCATTACTTCTCCCAGTTTCCTTGCAGGCAGTGCTCTCTTATTTAAGGGCGCAGTAGCAATCATGCAATCTGCTATAGGCGCCAATATACGGATACACTTTTCATATTCTTTGTCTTCCATCATGCCGATAACGAAAGATATCTTATTGTCCGGCGTCCGGCATTCGGTGCTTGGAGAAGCTGCAGAAAGCCGAGGCGTCACACTGTCTTCATTGATATTCAAATATTTTATCAAGGACTTTTTAAGTACTGTTACTGCCGGCATGTTATGGGCTCCGTCAACAATAAACAAAGGATCTTTACTTAGGATTTCAAGTCTGCCGGGCCAGCGAACGGTTTCCAAACCGATCCGCATATTTTCCCGGGAAATAGGGATATCGTAGTATTTTTTAAGTACTTCAACAGTGCTAATAGCCGTAACGGCATTAAGCACTTGATGGGCTCCCACAAGACCGATTTGATATTGATTGTTTTGATAATTGAATGCTATGCCATGCAAGGTATCGGACGTGATATCGATAGCATCCTTATCCCCAATCACTATCCGGGCATTTCTTTCTTGTGCAATCCTTCTAATCACTTGTACCGCATCCGGGTGCTGGTCAGGGCAGACAACAACGATGTTATCGGGTTTGATAATACCGCTTTTTTCAAAAGCAATTTGTGCAATTGTATCTCCTAAAAAAGCCATGTGATCCATACCGATTGATGTGATCACAGACACCAGAGGACTATCTATTACATTGGTGGCATCAAACCGTCCGCCTAATCCTACCTCAAGCACAACAAAATCACAGGCCTGTTCACAATAATACTGAAAGGCAATGGCTGTTACAACCTCAAATTCTGTAGGGTGGGCATAGCCCTGTGCAGTCATCTTTTGAATAATCCCTTGAATCCACTGTGTTATCCTTGCCAATTGTTTTTCCTCAATATTCCGGCCATTGATCTGTATACGCTCGGTAAACTCTTCAATATACGGCGAAGTATACATGCCTACTTTATACCCTTGCTGCTTTAAAATACTAGTAATCATGGATGTGACAGAACCTTTCCCGTTGGTTCCGCCTACGTGAATATATTTTAATTTTTTATGGGGATTTCCCATAAAATACAACAAATTCGTTATATTTTTCAGTCCTAATTTTGATCCGAATTTTAAAGTGCCATGTATGTATTGCAACGCTTCTTCATAAGTCATAGGAAACCTCCGATTAGTGGGGCGTGAGGGGTGGGGAGCAGGGAATTAAACCTTATGTGCTTCCTCTTCCCACTATTGTAATTTATAGAAATATAATTTAACAGAACAAACAATATGCCATAAACGTAAGGAGATCATGAAAAAATACCTCGTTGTTCAAAATTGGATTTTTCACAATCTCCTATGGGCTGCCGCTTAAATATTTTCTGAATCTATATATTTTCCCTGATAAGCCTTTCATCCGGAACTTATGCAGGTCATTTCATACCTCAAAATCCGACTGGTATCAAAACTTCGTTTTTACTGCTGCCGATAGCGGGAGATATATAATTTTATCCATTCAACACAACAAATGCAACAGATTGATTTCTTTATCTTTTTTACCTTCAATATACTATTTATATCGGCTATTTTATCAAAAATCTGTAGGGCAAGTTGTAGTGTTTAACCTCTCCACTCCTCACGCCCCGCTCCCTGCTAAACTATCAAGTCTCTCCTCCACCTTGGCAAGCATATCTGCATATTTTACCGCTTTTTGCTTTTCTGCCTCAACAACAGACTCCGGTGCTTTTGCCATGAAACCGGCATTATTCAATTTTCCATTTACTCTTTGAAGCTCTTTCTCAAGATTCTGTTTTTCTTTGCCTAACCGCTCTATTTCTTTTTCTCTATCTACAAGGTCGTCCAAAGGAATAAATACTTCCGCACCTTCCACGATTGTCGATACCACGTCGTCAGGGATGTCGTCCTTTTGGCTCTTTACGATGACCTCCGAAGCCCCCGCAAGCTTTTCGAAAAATGCTGTCCCTTGTTCAAACGTTTCTCTATTCCCGGTTATGATATACAGCTTTGCTTTCCTTGAAGGAGCAACGTTTATCTCCGCCCTTATATTGCGGATATTCTTAATGGTCTCCATAATGATTCCCATTTGCTTTTCTTCGTCGGCAAAGCTGTACTCTTCACAATATTCCGGCCACGGGGAAATCACAATGCTTGGTCCCTCATGAGGCAGGTGCTGCCATATTTCTTCCGTAATAAACGGCATAAATGGATGGAGCAGCTTTAAAGTATTGGAAAGTACGTAGGTTAATACATATTGTGCTTGCAGCCTGCTGTTTGATTCTTGATCATACAAACGGGGTTTAACCAATTCGATATACCAGTCGCAAAACTCATCCCAAATAAAGTCATAGAGCTTTTGCACCGCTATACCCAGTTCGAACTTCTCCAGATTATCCGTTACTTCCTTTACAAGCGTGTTATACCTGCTGACAATCCATTTATCTTCCAATGTCAGCTTACTTAACGCCGGCAGTTTGTTTTCACGGATATCCAAATTCATCAATACGAATCTTGAAGCATTCCATATCTTATTGGCAAAGTTCCTGCTTGACTCCACTCTTTCCAAATAAAATCGCATATCATTTCCCGGGGAATTTCCCGTTGCCAGGGTAAATCTTAAGGCGTCGGCCCCGTATTGTTCTATAACCTCCAGCGGGTCTATGCCGTTTCCTAGAGATTTACTCATTTTTCGCCCTTGGGAATCACGGACGATACCATGAATAAATACATGTTTAAACGGCTCCTTGTCCATATGCTCCATGCCGGAAAAAATCATCCTTGCGACCCAGAAGAAAATAATGTCATATCCTGTTACCAGTACACTTGTAGGATAAAAATATTCTAAGTCTTCCGTATTTTCCGGCCAGCCCAGTGTGGAAAACGGCCATAATGCCGAACTAAACCATGTGTCCAAAACATCCTCATCTTGTTTCACCGTTCCGCCGCATTTGTCACATGCGGTGCATTTTTCTTTCGACACGATGACTTCCCCACATGCTTCACAATAAAAGGCCGGTATACGATGGCCCCACCACAATTGTCTTGAAATACACCAATCATGGACATTTTCCATCCAGTTCATGTAAATCTTACTGAATCTCTCCGGAACAAATTTGATGGTCTCGTTCCTGACTACGTCAACGGCCGCTTCTGCCAATGGTTTCATTTTCACAAACCATTGTTTTGACGTAATAGGCTCAACCGTCGTGCCGCACCGGTAGCATTGGCCTACATTATGGCTATGATCCTCTATGTTGAGCAGTAATCCCACACCTTTTAAATCTTCAACAATGGCCCTTCTGGCCTCATATCTTTCCATCCCCTCATATTTGCCGCCATACTCATTAATGGTTGCATCGTCATTCATCACCTTAATTTGAGGCAATCTATGGCGCAAACCTATTTCAAAGTCGTTCGGATCGTGGGCCGGGGTGATTTTAACCGCACCGGTCCCAAATTCTTTATCCACGTATTCATCGGCTATTACAGGGATTTCTCTGTTGACCAACGGTAAAATCAGTGTTTTTCCAATAAGATGCTTATATCGTTCGTCCTCCGGATGTATTGCTACGGCCGTATCCCCCAACATTGTCTCCGGACGAGTCGTCGCAATAGTCAAAAATTCTTCACTATCTTTTACATTATACTTGATGTACCAAAAATGTCCGGCTTTTTCTTCATACTCTACTTCTGCATCGGAAAGGGCGGTAATGCAGCTCGGGCACCAGTTAATAATTCTGTTTCCCTGATAAATAAGTCCTTTATGATACAAGTTTACAAATACTTCTTTAACGGCTTCGGAGCAACCTTCATCCATCGTAAATCTTTCTCTGGACCAGTCACAGGAAGACCCAAGCTTTTTCAACTGGTTTGTGATTCTATCGCCATACCGATGCTTCCAATCCCACACTCTTTCCAGAAATTTTTCTCTGCCCAGATCATAACGGGTCAGATTTTCTTCCTTGCGCAGTGCTTCTTCCACTTTAATCTGCGTTGCAATCCCCGCATGGTCGGTACCCGGAAGCCATAGCGTACTGTACCCCTGCATCCTCCTCCAACGAATTAAGATATCCTGTAATGTTTCATCCAATGCATGCCCCATATGAAGCTGTCCGGTGACATTGGGCGGCGGAATCACAATGGTAAAGGGCTCTTTTTCCGGATCTGCCTCTGCCTTGAAATAGCCTTTATCCAACCATTCGTTGTACAGCCTGTCTTCTACCTGCTGCGGGTCATATGTCTTTGCAATATTGTGCGTTTCGCTCATTTCAATCCCTCCTAAATATCAAAACTGCTAAAGATAGCGTCCTTGAAGCCTATCCATTTCATTATGCCGTTAAATCACATAAAACACCAAGCCTATTCCTATGATGGTAATCATCAAACCTGTCAATTTTAGTATAATCAATTGTTTTTCATTAGGCTCGGCTTGTTTGAACAGCTTGTAAACCAGATCCGCTTTATACCCAATGACAGCACCAATGATGATTATAACAAAGGCTACTACATCCATTAATATCCTGCCACCCCTCCGTCATATCTTTATCTTTAATCTTTCCCCAAAAGGACCCATAAAAAAACCCGCCCTTATATAAAGGACAGGAATATTCTCCGCGGTACCACCTTTGTTTTCGTGCAGCTATAGCAACTCTCTTATGGTTTGCAGCCTAACACTTCACACCCCACCATCCGCTGCCAACTACACAAACACTCTTCGGCTTTAACGGAACCACCGTCACAGCTTATGATCTCATCTCACCTGTGAAACTCCGGAGCTACCTTCGGTACCCTTATCCCGGAAAACCTTTCAGCCGACGGGTTTTCTTCTCTAACGGACAGCCTGCACCTACTCCTCTCCTTCATCGTTGATAACATTATATGATTTTGATCAGTTTCAATTCATACCGAACTTATCCATAAAGGGCCGTCATAAAAAATAGCCTTCACATTGCCCCTTCATTTGCAAATAAAACTTCTACAACATCTGGCTGGTCGGAGTGGCGGGACTTGAACCCGCGGCCTCTTGGTCCCGAACCAAGCACTCATACCAAACTGAGCTACACCCCGATACATATCGGCGGACATTGCTGCCATCCATAAAACCAAACCGCACTTAGCTATATATTCCGCGATAAACATTTTACATGGATTTTCATTTACTATGTCGAGCAATATATCCCTTCACTCAACGCAAAAAATTTAACCGATTCAATGCAAATTCTTTCTCGCGTTTATTATAACATACTACATTATAATAAGTTAGGCCCTAAATGTCAATATGGTTTTTTAAGTTTATAAATAAACATGGTTTCAACTGTCCACTGTCAAGTCTCTTTCCAGTACCTCATGCGTTTGAAGTTTAAAGTATATCTTACAAAGGCAAAAAGCGTACTCCCTACTGCAATACCTATTAGGACACTTCTTTGAAAATGGGATAAATCCAAAACAATGATCGCTAAAATAGCCAAGTAAAATAATACTGTAGACGCTTTGCCATACCAGCTTGCACTCACTACAACTTTACGTCTGTACAACACTATGCTTCCTATTACCATCAACAACTCTTTGATCAAGATAATGTAGATTGCCCATAAAGGTACAAGCTTTTTATAGGTTAAACAAAAAATTGCTGCAAGCTGCATAAATTTATCGGCCAAAGGGTCTAATAACTTACCCCACTTTGTAACCATATTATATTTTCGTGCAATATAACCGTCTAAAACATCCGTAATCCCTGCGAAGAGAAATATCACCGCAGAAATAATATAGCTATTCTCCGTGTCTGAAAAAAACACATGAATAAAAATCGGAACAAGAAAAAATCTAATGGTTGTCAATATATTTGGAATATTCAATGAATCACCTCAAATAAATAAAATTTGTACGTGACAATTATTCATCATCTTATATAATACATTAATTTTTAACAAAATAAAAGAGGAAATTCCATATTCTAAGCACTTGAATAATATACCGACTCCAGTCCCGCCCATATTGTTTTATTGACTTTCTTAAGGTTGATCGGTCTAAAATCCCCGTTTACAAATGCATGTACGGTTTTACCCATCGCCAAACATTTTTGGTCTTTTTCCCTTAGCACTTCATAACCGAAAGTAATCCTTGCACCTGTCAATTGCGCAATGGATGTTCTGATAATCAATTCATCCTCATACTTTGCACCCTGTTTATATGTACACGCAGACTCGATCAGCGGGAGCAGGACACCTGCTTGTTCCATTTCGCCATAGGTCATGCCTATCTGGCCTATGAACTCCGTCCGCCCCACCTCAAACCAATGGTAATAATTTGAATGATGTGCAATACCCATTTGATCCGTTTCTACATATCTCACCTTAATTTTTGTCTCACTAAGCCCCATTGCTTGTCCCTCCATATAGTGGATAGTGGGTGGTGGGTAGAGCCAATTACATTAAACCTACCCACCACCCACTACCCGCCATCCACTCATTACAACACCTTTGTTACACCACTATATACCAAACCTCTGGAACTGTCAATAGTAACAACCGTACCGCTTCTTAATATGCTGGTAGCTCCCATCGCTCCCGTAATCACAGGGATATCCAATGTCATCCCCACGATCGCCGCATGGGAACCCATACCGCCCTCTTCGGTAACAATACCGGAGGCTTTTTTGAGAATCGGAAGTAATTCATAGGATGTGGAAGGCACTACCAATATATCTCCTTCTTTAAACTCTCTCAATGCCTGTTCCGGTGTTTTGGCAACACACAAATTCCCACTTACCCACAAATTGTTGACACTGTTTCCTTGCACCAAAACACGTCCCACCAAATGTACCTTCAATATATTGGTCATACCACTAATACCTACCGGTATGCCCCCTGTAATAACCACAAGGTCACCATTACTCACAATGCCGGATTCGACAGATTTATCAACTGCATGATCAAAAAGCTCATCCGTTGTCTCCTTAACCTCCAGGATAAAGGGGTAAATCCCCCATGAAAGGGATAATTGCCTGCACACCCTTTCCGAAATTGTAGGGGCTATAATGGGACAATCGGGCCTGAACTTCGAAACCATTCTTGCCGTCTGTCCGGATTTGGTAACGGAAATAATGGCTGCCGCTCCCAAGTCATGCGCAGTCGTGCAAGTTGCATGACTAATCGCATTTGTAACATTCGCCTCCAAATTAAATTGCTCCGTTGCAAATCTTGTTTTATAGTTAATGGCCCTTTCGGTTTTTTGGGCGATCCTGGACATTGTGACTAAACTTTCAACCGGATATTTGCCGATAGATGTCTCTCCGGAGAGCATAATTGCGCTGGTTCCGTCATAAATAGCATTTGCAACATCTGTGGTCTCCGCTCTTGTCGGACGAGGATTTCTGATCATTGAATCCAGCATTTGGGTAGCTGTGATAACAGGCTTACCGGCCCCATAGCATCTCTTAATAAGCATTTTCTGAATGCCGGGCAGATCTTCTAAGGGAATTTCTACACCCATATCCCCCCGTGCGACCATAATACCATCACTTACTTTTAAAATTTTATCAATATTGGAGACACCTTCGTTATTTTCTATCTTTGCAATGATTTGAATATTTTTTGCACTATTATTCTCCAGTATCTTTCGTATTTCCAACACATCATACTGGCTCCTAACAAAAGAAGCCGCAATAAAATCGAATTCATTCTTTATCCCGAATAAAATATCTTCTTTATCCTTTTCACTAACGTAAGGCATCTTTACCGAAACGCCGGGAATATTAACCCCTTTGTGATTGCTGACTTTTCCCCCGTTTTTCACTTCACATTTAATATCCGTATTCGCTATATCAACAACCACTAATTCTATCAACCCGTCGTCTATTAAAAGTGTATTCCCCCGCATTATATCATCGGGCAATCCTTTATATGTAACGGACACTATCTCGCTTGTGCCTTCAACCTCTCTTGTTGTTAACGTAAACATCTGCCCTTCTTGCAATTGTTCTTCCCCATTTTTAAACTGCTTAATCCTTATTTCAGGGCCTCGCGTATCCAGCATTAATGCAATAGGAATATCCAACTCATCCCTTAGTTGCTTAAAAATCTCCACCCTTTTTAATTGTTCCTCGTGGGTTCCGTGAGAAAAATTCAGTCTGGCAACATTCATACCGTTTTTCATTAAATTTTCTAATATATTCACATCGTCTGTTGCAGGCCCTAAGGTACAAACAATTTTTGTTCTTCTCATAAACAATACATGCCCCTCTCTTTTGCTTTATCCTTTATAAGTATATCACAAAAAAATACATATTCAATATTCAAATAATGCTCAAATAATACACCGGTAAGTACACACATTTTAGTATAAAAAAACGATTCCGACAACTGATATTCTATTCTTCTGCTCGATCAGGTACGCCGCTCTCCATCATACAACCCGGCATCCGATACAAAATGACCAAAATATAAGAGCGAAAAGTTTTATACTCTCCACTCTGAAAATCAATGATCTATCTATTCGGCATTTCCAGCCTGAATTCTATCTAAGCACAACGAACCCTAAACTTTAAACGCATCACAATGACAATATTTTTGCAAGTTCCAATATTTCTTCATCAACGGTTTTTGTCATTTCCAAGGCTTCTACAATATCATAATTAACAATTTTATTATCTTTCATCGCAATAACTCTATTACCAATATTGTCCTTTAACAATTGGACCGCCTTAGCTCCCATTTGGCTGGCAATAACTCTGTCCATTACCGTAGGGCTTCCGCCTCTCTGGATATGACCCAAAATGGTTGCTCTGGATTCGATCCCTGTTTCGTCTTGAATTCTTTGCGCAAGCTCTACCGCTCCTCCGACACCTTCGGCCAAAATAACGATATCATGCTTTTTCCCTCTATGTTTTCCTTCAATAATCGGTTTTAGCACATCATTATTAAAATTAAATTCCTTCTCAGGGATAATAATTGCCTCAGCGCCATTGGCAATGCCGACATTTACAGCAATATACCCTGCATTTTTGCCCATTACCTCAATGACACTGCATCTTTGATGGGAAGTTGCAGTATCCCTGATCTTATCAATGGCATCTTTAACGGTATTTAACGCCGTATCAAATCCGATGGTGTATTCGGAACATGCAATATCATTATCGATCGTTCCGGGAAGTGCAACAGTGGGAATGCCGAGCTCGCTTAAATCTCTTGCTCCTCGAAAAGAACCGTCTCCTCCTATTACTACGATACCATCTATCCCAAATACTTTGGACATTGTAACCGCCTTCTTCATGCCTGCCTCCGTTTTAAACTCCGCACTACGAGCAGTATGCAATATAGTGCCTCCACGGTGCAGCATATCGGACACGGATCTAAGATTCATTTCTACAATATCTCCACTGATGAGACCATTATAACCTTTCCTAATACCCATTACCTTAAGGCCATAATAAATCCCCGTACGTACTACCGCACGTATTGCTGCATTCATTCCCGGAGCGTCTCCTCCGCTGGTTAAAACTCCAATTGTTTTTATTTCTTGCATTCAGCTTCCCCCCACCTGCTTGGTTTTTCATTTAATCAATAAATTCTTTAAAAAAGGGTTTTTATTAAAACCCAGTATCAATAATGATGCTATGCGCTTCTTCCACTTCCGACTCCGGAACAAGAACTTCATAATAATTATCGTTATTCTCCGGATTTTTACTTATGGGTCGTATCTTTACCAATAAGCCCTCCGTCTCTAAAATCTGCTGTAGTTTGGTAACAATTTCTTTGCTCTGGGCCATATAAACTACAGTCCACATACCAACACGCCCCTTTTCAATAAACTGTCCACAGAACAAAATTGACTCTCGTCAATTATTGTTTTGGCTAGGGAATCCTATGTTTCCCTTCGACGACTGTTTACACAATCTGAACACGCTTCTCAAACCTGCAAAAGGAAATTCCCTCTGCAATCCCCATATCAAAAAAAATAAAAAACATCTCTTTTTATTCTTCTGCCTCTCCTGTTTTTATCATACCATGTTTGCAATAAATAGTAGCTTTGCCTCTTACTTTCATGGCAGAAGTATTTCTAGTAAACTGTGCAATATAAATTTCCCCCTGGTCCAGTTTCTCCGTATGATGAAATCTGGTATCTTTGCCCCGGGTTAATCCTATAATATTCACCCCGTTTTCTTCCGCCTTCACAACAATAAAATCACCTGATAAACCTTCATGTTCTTCACTCATATAAAACACCTCGCACTAATATTATATTATTTTAGCACAAAAATCAATATATTTATTCAAATTATATTAAAGATAACACACCGCAAACTTATCCGCCACTCACTACTTTTATACATTCTTCCCCTAATATATGCTTTAATTCAGAAAGCAGAAGCTCATTTAAACTTACCCACATATCCCGTGAAGCCATCGTAAGCTTATTTGTGTCTTCAAAGTATACATATACAGGCGTATCACCATTAAAAAACCGTAATTTAGGAGCCACTTCATCAAGCATATGATCCTCTTTATTTTTAACTTTTATATACAGCTTTTTTTTTTCATTCACAACTTTCAACGGACTTATTTCTTCACACAATATTTTAGGCTGCTCTTCCTCCCTTATACTGATGCGTCCGTTTATAACGACAATATTATCTTCGTGAATGCAATTTGAATATTTCTCCAAGGTTTTAGGGAAAACGATGACCTCTATGGCACCGTATAGATCTTCCAATGTAATAAACGCCATCATACGATTAGTTTTCGTTGTTTTTGTCTTTTTAGCGATAATCACTCCGCCCAAAGTAACCCTATCCCTATCGTTAAACATCCCTGGGCCCTGTGCTATCCCTACGCCCTCCGCATTCTCTTCCAAATCCAAAATTTTTGCCGTTGTCGTGGTTGTAATCTGTTCCAATTGCGAACGATATTCATCAAGAGGATGTCCGGATAGATACAATCCCATTGTTTCCTTTTCCATCGATAATAATTCTTTTGGCGTATACTCATCCATTTGGGGAAATACATCTTCCATTGCCACAGTATCTGCACCGCCGCCCTCATTCCCAAACAACGAGATCTGGCCGGTTATATTTCTTCTCCTGCTTTGCCCAATGCCATCTATCATTTTCTCGTATACCGCCATTAATTGAGAACGATGGTGGCCAAAACAATCAAACGCCCCGCATTTAATCAAGCTTTCAACAAGCCGTTTATTTAAATCTCTTTCACTCATTCGTTCACAAAAATCCCTAAAGCTTTTAAAAGCGCCGTTTTGCTTTCTTTCTTCAACCATATCTCTTATAATGTTTCGTCCGACATTTTTGACAGCAACCAAACCAAATCGTATGCAATTACCGACAACCGTAAAACCGGCATAACTTTCATTGATATCCGGCTGCAACAGTTTGATGCCAAGTCGCCTGCACTCTTGAATATATTCGGATACCTTTGTACTGCTGTCCAGTACGCTCGTTAATAAAGCAGCCATAAATTCCGTCGGATAATAATATTTCAGCCACGCTGTCTGGTATGCAATAACAGCATATGCGGCCGCATGGGATTTATTAAAGGCATATTTGGCAAAATCCATCATTTCATTAAATATCTCTTTTGCCGCACTTTCTGCTACACCATTTCTGATCGCACCCGGGACAACAACATTCCCTTCCTTGTCCACAATGCCGTAAATAAAGTTATTCTTTTCTTGCTCCATGACATCGGTTTTCTTTTTTGACATGGCTCTTCTGACAAGGTCCGCTCTGGCCAAAGAATAACCGCCTAATTCCCGAACAATCTGCATCACTTGTTCTTGATAGACAATACAGCCGTAGGTCACATCCAAGATGTTTTCAAGAAGTGCATGGGTATATTGTACTTCTCCGGGATTCTGTTTGTTCCTGATATAGCGCGGAATCTGGTCCATCGGCCCAGGTCTGTAAAGGGAAATACCGGCAATAATATCCTCAAGAGATCTGGGCTGGAGTTCTTTTATAAAGTTCTTAAAGCCCGAACTTTCAAGCTGGAATATCCCTTCCGTGTCCCCCGCGCTTAACATGTCAAAAACAGGAGCAGCATCCTCAATATCGTTGATATTCACTTTAATCCCTTTGGCGCGTTCAATCATTTTAACAGCATCTCTGATCACCGTTAACGTTCTCAAACCCAGAAAATCCATCTTTAAAAGGCCTAACTCCTCCAAGGTTCCCATCGGAAACTGGGTAGTGATGCTGTCGTCGTTTTTTTGCAGAGGTACATAGCAGGATATGGGTTCTTTTGAAATCACCACACCTGCGGCATGGGTAGAAGCATGACGTGCAAGCCCCTCCATCCCTTTGGCAGTGTCAATGAGCTTTTTGACATGCTCATCGCTTTCATACATGTTCGTCAGCTCGCCATTGACTCGAAGTGCCTTATCAATGGTCATCCCCAATTCCAAAGGTATCTGTTTTGCAACGGCATCCACCTCTGCATAGGGAATATTGAGAGCTCGTCCCACGTCTCTGATCGCTCCTCTTGCAGCCATTGTTCCAAAAGTTATAATTTGAGCCACACGATCTTCACCATATTTTTCAATCACGTAGTCAATGACTTCTTGTCTCCGTTCATAACAAAAATCTATGTCTATATCCGGCATGCTGATTCGCTCAGGATTGAGAAATCTTTCAAACAACAGGTTATACCGGATAGGGTCAACATTGGTAATGCCCAGACAATAGGAAACCAGACTGCCGGCAGCGGAGCCTCTCCCCGGTCCAACCATAATACCATGGTCACGGGCATACTTTGTAAAATCCCATACAATCAAAAAATAATCGACATATCCCATATTCCTGATAACGTCCAGTTCATAATCCAGCTTGGCCTTTATTTCCGGTGTTATCACCGGATATTTGGCTTCCAGCCCCTGATAGCATAACTCCGATAAATATCCGAAAGGCTCGCCGTTATCCGGAATTTCATAGGACGGCAAATGCAGGTCTCCGAATTCAATCGCTACGTTACATTGCTCCGCAATTGCAGCGGCATTCTCTACCGCTTCCGGTACATGCTGAAATAATGCCATCATCTCTTCTGTTGATTTTAGATAAAATTCCGATGTTTCAAATTTCATCCTCTCTTCTTCATCAACTGTTTTTCCTGTCTGGATACATAACAGCACGTCCTGATTCCACGCATCGTCCTTATTCACATAATGAACATCATTGGTGGCAACCAGCCGGATTCCTGTGTCTTGCGAAAGCTTTATGAGCTGTTGATTAATCACCCGCTGTTCTTTAATACCGTGATCCTGCAGCTCAAGATAATAATTGTCCTTTCCGAATATATCCGCATATTTGCAGGCTAATGCTTTCGCTTCCTCATAATTCCCCTTTGATAAAGTCCTGGGCACATCCCCTGCCAGACAAGCACTGAGGGCGATAAGACCTTCATGGTATTTTTCCAAAACTTCAAAATCTACTCTCGGTTTATAATAAAATCCTTCTATAAAGCCAATCGATACAATGTTCATGAGATTTTGATATCCGGTCATATTCTTTGCCAGCAAAACAAGGTGTCCCGGATTTCCATCCAGATAGTTTACTTTATCATGACGAGAACGGGCAGCAGTATATACCTCGCACCCCATTATAGGCTTTATGCCGTTTTTCTCGGCCTCTTTGTAAAAATCAATAACACCATACATGACGCCGTGGTCTGTAATGGCAATACTCTCCATACCCTGTTCTTTCGCTTTTCGGATTAAATCCTTTATCTTGCAGGCCCCGTCCAATAAGCTGTATTGGGTATGCACATGAAGATGCACAAACGGTTTCATCGTAAATCCTCTTCCCTCATTATAGTCTGCAGTTCGCCGCCAACCAAAATCATCTTCTCTGCTGTGCACGATGAACTAAAAATGTTTAACTCTATTATAAAATATTTTAGCCAAAAATAAAAGCACCTATATAACATCGGGTGTATAAATTCTAGGTTGCAGAAAATGATGTCTAGGTAATGTTAATACCGTTTTGTGACTTCTCTTTCAATTCTTCTGCAATATTCTGAAGTTTGCGCAAACGATGATTCACCCCGGATTTTCCTACCGGCGGGCTTAACATTTCCCCCAATTCTTTCAAGGTAGCTTCTTTAAATTCCAGCCTCAATTTGGCAATTTCCTGTAAATTTTTAGGCAGCTTCTCAATCCCTAAGGTATTTTGAATAAATGCAATATTTTGTATCTGTCTCATCGAGGCATTAACCGTTTTTTCCAGATTTGCCGTTTCACAATTGACAATACGATTCACATTATTTCTCATTTCCTTCATCACTCTAATATTCTCCAGCTGCAATAAGGATTTATGCGCACCCATAATATTTAATAGATCAACAATATATTCACTGCCTTTAAAATAGATTACATAATTGGACTTCCTTACGATAATCTTGGCTTGAAGCTCAAACGCGCTGAGAAATTCACAAAAATCTTCACTTAAAAGACGGTATCGCGTTACAAACTCAAAATGATAGGTTTTTTCAGGGTCGGTAATAGACCCGCCCCCTAAAAAGGCCCCTCTAATAAAAGCTTTCTTACAGCAAGGTGATTGAACCCATTCATGATTTATCCTCAAATCCATTCTATCTGCAATGGCTTTGTCATTTTTCTTCCGTCCCAATGTTTTAAAAATTTTAACCAAACTCTCTTTGTCTTTGATATATAAGGAATAACTGTGCATATGCTTAGAAGATTTGTTTCTTTTGATACCTACGGTCGTATGTACCCCAAAACTCCATTTGACGAGATTGAATATCCTCCTCGCAACAGAAGCATTTTCCGTATTAATTCTCAAATAAATATTTGAAGTATGGTCCTTAATCATACCGGCAAAATAAACAATCCCTATCAGTTCAGCAAAATAACAGCATTTTTCCTTGCATATCAGCCTACTGAGTTCGTTTTTAGTTTTTGAGGAAAAAGACATATAATCACCCCGTTTGTTTTAATTAGGCATTAGGCCTGAAGAATAAAAATGAAAACCCATTCCCGCCAAAATCGATTAGGCAGCAGTACCTGTCTTCAACTCCCATTTCTATAGTTCACCCGAACCTTAAACTGAAAAACATCATTTCGAAACTCTGACCATTCTTCATTCTTAACGCCTGACCACATCTTCCACGTATGCCCTTAAAACTTCCGCTACGCCCCATGCCTGTGCAAAGCATCCCCGCGGAGTATGCGGTTCGTCCCCATCAAAAATTTCGGAAATAGAGCCGATACATGCGTCTCGCAAGTGGTCCTTAAACGGTGCAATTAATTTAGCAGCTATCCGTCTGCTTTGTTCGGAATAACCGGATACCTTCCGGTAGGCACTGATAAAATGACCCATCAACCAACTCCATGCCGTACCTTGGTGGTACGCACCATCTCTTTGCACCCGGTCCCCCGTATGTACACCCGCATACCCTCTTTCCAGCGGCGATAAGCTTTTAAGTCCATAAGCAGCATAAAGCTGCTGCCATACCACGCTCACAATTTTACGGGCTTTCTCACCTTCTATGACTGGAAAATCCAGGCTTACCGCAAATATTTGATTGGGTCTTACACGATCGTCCTTACCCTTTTCATTGATAACATCGAACAAACACTGTTTTTCTTCATTCCAAAACTCTCTTTCAAAAGCCTTTCGAACTTTATTTGCAGCGTCATCGTATTCCCTGTACTCTTCTTGATTATGCCGCGCAATATGGCCCATAATCTTGAGTGCATTATACCATAACGCATTAATCTCTACCGCTTTACCATGTCTTGGCGTGACCACCCAATCATCTACTTTTGCGTCCATCCAGGTCAACTGGGTACTCTCAT
>JAKSBV010000363.1 GCA_022360955.1 Bacillota bacterium | reverse complement strand
ATCCATAACCGATCAAAAGGCGTTTCAAAAAAGTAGAATGTATGTAGGTCATTTTACGCAGTAAAATCCGACCAAAATCTTAAGGGTTCAATACCCTTGAGATTTTATTACCCGTGGACATACATAACATGTATAATGTATTTTTTAAAACGCCCTGTGTGTAAATGATATTTTTAGGTTTAAAGTTGATTATCTTCAATCACTAACTGAGGTGCAATAGGTGGAATATTTGATTGTAGACGGATATAATATTATAAATGCGTGGCCCGAATTAGCAGAACTGGTAAAAGACAATTTGGAAAACGCAAGGCATAAGCTCCTGGAGATTATGGCAAATTATCAGGGCTATATAAAAGCAAAAGTCATTGTTGTATTTGATGCCCACTTGGTAAAAGGAAGTACCCAAAAGAGAGAAAAATACGGCGGCTTGGAAGTGGTTTTTACAAAAGAAAATGAAACCGCCGATAATTATATTGAAAGGCTGACACATCAAATAGCCAAAAGTAATCGTGTAAGAGTAGCAACATCGGATTTCCTGGAACAAACGATTATACTTGGTAAAGGGGCCACACGGATATCCGCGCAAGAGCTGCGTCAGGAGGTTCAGCAGGTCCGGAAGCGTATTCAAGAAAAGTCTCTTGAAAAGACCGTAAAAAGTCATACAATCGGTTCAAGATTGCAAAAAGATACTTTGGAAGCCCTCGAAAAACTACGCAGAGAGAAGTTTTAGCTTGACATTTAAGTGGTATATATTCTATAATGAAGTATATATCAGTATGTATTTTACGCAATTTTATTGGGGGTCGTTATAGTGAATTCGAATACCGGATTTAGTTCTACAAGTAGCTACAGGAAAATGCTGGATGAAGAGATTGTGGAGGACGCTAGAAAAGGTGATCATGAGGCCCTCGAATATATTATAGATAAATATAAAAATTTTGTTCGTGCGAAGGCAAGGACATATTTTCTTATCGGTGCTGATCGGGAAGATATCGTACAGGAGGGAATGATTGGTCTGTATAAAGCAATTCGGGACTTTAGAGAGGACAAGTTGTCTTCCTTTCGTGCATTTGCCGAATTGTGCATAACAAGACAAATTATTACCGCTATCAAGACGGCGACTCGCCAAAAACATATCCCTTTAAATTCTTATATATCTCTCAATAGACCTATTTTTGACGAAGAATCGGATAGAACTTTACTGGATGTTATTTGTGAAGAAAAGATATATGACCCTGAAGAAATGATTATTAACAGAGAAGAGTTTGACGGCATAGAATCAAAGATGGAAGAAATTCTAAGTGAATTGGAATGGGAAGTGCTGTCTTCTTATCTGAAAGGCAAATCTTATCAGGAAATCGCAGTAGATTTGGATAGGCATGTGAAGTCTATAGATAATGCATTGCAAAGGGTAAAAAGAAAATTGGAAAAATATCTTGAGGAAGTGAAGAAACAAGGGTAATTTTTAATGAAGAATGGAGCGTTAGGCATTGGGGGGCTATCCACTATACATGCTTGCTTTCTGATGCTCAATATATATATAATTTGCGGGTATAGCTCAATGGCAGAGTTCCAGCTTCCCAAGCTGGCTGTGCGGGTTCGATTCCCGTTACCCGCTCCATAATGTGCCCATGTAGCTCATGCGGGAGAGCGCTGTATCAAGGAGGATTACAGAGAAGCTGGTTCAATTCCGGCCGGGGCGAATAATGATTTTTATTCAAAGTGAGGGGATTTGCATGTATGACGACAAAACATTAGTGTGTAAGGAGTGTGGACAGGATTTTGTGTTCACAGCAGGCGAACAGGAGTTTTATGTAGAGAAAGGCTTTCAAAATGAGCCGGGCCGTTGCAAAACTTGCAGAGATGCAAGAAAAAATGCAATGAGACAGACAAGAGAAATGTACACTGCGGTGTGTGCAGAGTGTGGGGCAGAAGCGAAAGTTCCGTTTAAGCCAAGGAATGACAGACCTATTTATTGTAGTGATTGTTTTGCCAAAAATTCATAATCTCCGCATTTTGAATATGTTGAACGCATATCATTCAAGGTATTGTTTGTGCTTTCAATGAATCAAGGTATATGGGTTCGTAAAATTTCTTCAGAGAGAAATAAAAAGGTTTTTTATGCAACCTATTAGTGGATTAGCGGCAAATATTAGGTGGAGATAATAAAAGGACCATTCCTATCTGAAAATATCTTTTATTGAGGAATACACTTTAGATGAAAAGTTCTAAAGTGTATTTTTTAATGCAGAGGAAACACAGAAAGCATTTACATTATACCTATTTAATGTAAATGCTTTTTCTTGTTCAATATACATAACCTTGTAGGGGTAACCTCCTGGGGAATGGTTGTCCACATATCAAAAATGATAAAAAATAAGTTGTGCACAGCCTTATCCACATTATCCACAGGCATTATATCCACAAAACAAGTGTTTGGTCGAAAAATATTGGCAGCCCTGTGGATATACTAAAGTAGTATAAAGATATTGCAATCCTATTCAATATACTGTATAATTACACAAGAGATAAATGTAATATCGGTCAAACATACGCACTTTTTCAGTAAAGCGTGCTATTCGACAGATTTCATAGGAAGTGCGTTAACAGAAACAATTTATATGGGGGAGATAGGAATGAAAAAAGGTTTTATAAGCAAGATTGCATTATTACTGCTGATGACAGTTGTGGTCGTATCTTTTGCAGGCTGCAGCAAGATAGATACGATGAAAAGAATCCAGGAAAAGAATGTAGTGATCATGGGCACTAACGCAGAATTTCCGCCTTTTGAATACAGGAATGACAAAGGTGAGGTAGAAGGTTTCGATGTGGCGATGGCGCAAGAGATTGCAAAAGAGTTAGGGGTTGCGTTGCAAATCGAAGATATGGCCTTTGATTCGTTGTTGAATGCCCTGGCGTCCGGAAAAATTGATTTTGTTGCAGCAGGTATGACGGTCAAACCCGACAGGTTGAAAAATGCCGATTTTTCAATTCCATACTATAAAGCAACGCAGAGCATTATAATTAAGAAGGATAATGATAGTATAAAGAGCCTGGAAGACCTAAAAGGAAAGAAGATTGGCGTGCAGCAAGGGACTACCGGTGATTTTATGGCCACAGACGATATTGAAGATACTAAGGTCAGTCGGTTTAAAAAGGCTATTGACGCAGTGATGGATCTGAAGAACGGCAAAGTGGATGCGGTGATCGTTGACTCCAATCCTGCAAAGATTTTTGTGAGTAAAAATGATGATATAAAATTGCTTGCGACACAGACGATTATCGTAAGCAAAGACAATGACAGTATAAAGGGCAAAGAAGATTTAAAAGGACAGAAAATTGGCGTACAGCAGGAGACTGCTGGTGATTCTATGGCCACAGAGGTTGAAGCTGCTGAAGTCAGTCGATTTGAAAAAGCTGCTGATGCAGTTAAGGCCCTAAAGGATGGCAAAGTGGACGCGGTGATTACTGACTTCGATTCTGCAAAAAATCTTGTGGGTGGAAATGATGATGTAAAATTGTTTAATGCGGAACTCACCGATGAAGATTATGCGGTAGCGGTCAGAAAAAATGACAAGGAATTTCTTGACGCAATTAATAAAGCCATCAAAAACATGAAAGATAGCGGAAAATATGATGAGTTGGTGAAACAATATATTGAAGAATAAGTCGGCATATTTTAGTTAAAAAATTGACGGCTAGTGGTTGGCAGATGTATGATACCAATTGCTAGCCTTATTTTATGTAAAGGTGTGGGAAAGATGTATGGTTATATGAATAATTTATTAATGATGGGTAGCTTTAAAGAGTCCTTTATCTTAAATTTTATTGCAGAAAATCGATATATGCTGATTGTCAATGGATTGTTTGTTACACTCCAAGTAACCTTTTTTGCAAGTATTTTAGGGATTATCATTGGTTTTATGGTAGCATTCGCCAAATTATCCCATGTCAAAGTACTGAATACCCTTGCAGCGATTTATATTGATATTATTAGAGGTACACCGGCTGTTGTCCAATTGTTGATTATGTATTTTATTATTTTCGCCAGTGTGAATATTTCCGGAGTGGTCGTTGCGATTATCGCATTTGGCATTAACAGCGGGGCCTATATAGCCGAAATCGTAAGGGCGGGGATTCAAGCGGTCGATAAGGGGCAGATGGAAGCGGGAAGGTCATTGGGGCTGTCCCATGGGGCCACCATGCGGTATATTGTAATTCCCCAGGCCATTAAAAATATACTGCCCGCGCTGGTGAATGAATTTATCATATTGTTGAAAGAAACAGCCATTGTGGGGTATATTGCTTTAGAGGATTTGACCAAAGCCGGAGACATTATCAGAAGCCGAACCTTTGATCCGTATATGCCGCTTCTGACGGTGGCGCTGATTTATTTAATCCTTACGAAAATACTGTCGAAAGGGCTTGGTAAACTGGAAAGGAGGCTCAGACAAAGTGATAGTCGTTAAGGATTTGCATAAACACTTTGGGAAGCTGGAGGTACTGCGAGGGATCGACGAGCACATTGACAAGGGAGAAGTTGTTGTTGTGGTCGGCCCCAGCGGCTCGGGAAAGAGTACGTTTTTAAGATGTCTTAACCTTTTGGAACAGCCGACACAGGGAGAAATATGCATTGAAGACGTATCGATTACGGATAAGCATAATGATATTAATAGGCTCCGGCAAAAAGTGGGCATGGTTTTCCAACAGTTTAACCTGTTTCCCCATTTAACGGTAACGGAGAATATTACATTGGCACCTATGAAGCTAAAAAAAATATCTCAGGAAGAAGCGGAACATATTGCGAAAAAGTTGTTAAAACGTGTGGGATTACAGGAGAAAGCCTCCGTATATCCGAATCAGCTCTCCGGGGGACAAAAACAACGTATTGCCATTGCCAGGGCCTTAGCCATGTCTCCTGATATTATGCTTTTTGATGAGCCTACCTCGGCGTTAGATCCGGAAATGGTCGGTGAGGTGCTGGAGGTCATGAAACAACTTGCGGAGGAAGGGATGACCATGGTGGTGGTTACCCATGAGATGGGATTTGCACGGGAAGTCGGAACGCGGGTGTTGTTTATGGATGAAGGCATTATCGTGGAACAGGCAGCTCCTGAGGAATTGTTCGGCAATCCGAAGAATGATCGGACAAAGGCATTTTTGAGTAAAGTATTGTAGTAGTAGGGAGTGGGGGGTGAGGAGCGGGGAGTGAAATAATCTATTTGGGATACTCCTCACTCCCCACCCCTTACTCCTTACTTTATCATTGCACTTATCGGTATTTTGACTTATAATATGGGGTAAACAGAGGTTTATACGAGGAGGGTACATATGAATATTTATAAGCTGAAAGAACTGTCTCCGGAGAAAAAAGAATTTATTTTAAAAAGAGCGGAAATTGATATTACGGCACATATGAAGCTTGCGTTAGACGTCTCCGATAGGGTGAAAAAAGAAGGAGATGCTGCTGTCTTAGCATATACGGAAAAATTTGATGGGGTAAAACTGGCCCAGGATACGTTGAAGGTTAAGCCGGAGGAAATCGAACAAGGCTATCAACGGCTGGACCCAAAGGTGAGAGAAGCCATAGAATATGCAGCAAAAAATATTAGAGAATTTCATGAAAAGCAAATGCCCGAGGAAATGTGGTTTACCAACGTGGACGAAGGGCTGATGGTAGGGGAAAAAGTGACCCCCATTGTAGATGTATGCCTGTATGTTCCCGGCGGAAAAGGCAGCTTTCCTTCTGTGCTGCTGATGCTGGGTATACCGGCAGTGATTGCAAAAGTGCCCAAAATTGTTGTTGTCACGCCTCCCAACGCGCAAGGCCATGTAGATGATGCGATTCTGGCAGCCGCCAAAATCATCGGTATCACCGAGATATATAAAGTAGGGGGCATTCAAGCCGTCGCTTCTGTTGCATTCGGGACAGAAACGATTCCCAAATGCCACAAAATCATCGGCCCGGGTAATGCCTATGCAACAGCTGCAAAAAGGGTTTTGAGCAGTTATATAGATGGAGGGCTTCCGGCCGGACCCAGCGAGGCTATCATCCTTGCGGATGAGCATGCCGATCCTGAAAAAGTCGCTTTAGACTGGATGATAGAGGCGGAGCACGGTCCGGATTCCGCTGCACTGCTTGTCACCCATAGTGAAGGGCTTGTCAATAAGGTGATGCCCATTGTTGAGCGGCAGTTGGAGAAAATATCCCCTAGACGGAAAGAATTTGTAACGGCGAACTTTTCAACCTATGGGGGTGTCATTCTGACAGAAAGCTTGCAAGAGTCCATCGATTTTACCAATGAATATGCGCCGGAGCATATGGAAATTATGACACAAAATCCGTTTGATATATTGCCTAAGATCCAAAATGCGGGAGAAATCTTGCTGGGTGAATATACGCCTATCACATTGTGCAATTTCCTGTTAGGTCCCAATGCCATACTGCCTACAGGAGGATTTGCCAAGACATATTCCAGTGTATCGGTGTTCGATTTCTTGAAACGCTCTTCCGTAGGGTATGCTTCTAAGGAAGGGTTTGAACGTGTAAGGGAAATGGCCGACACTTTCGCGACCGTAGAAGGGTTTGACACCCATGCGCTGGCTGCAAAGGAGAGAAAATGATATGGGGAACAAAATCGTTTCGGTTACCCGAAAGACAACAGAATCGGAAATAAAAGTAACCTTGGATTTTAATGCATTGAAACAGGATTACAGAAAAAGAATTAAGACGCCTTTGCCTTTTTTAAACCATATGATCGAACATATTGCCTGGCGCAGTGAAGTCAATATAGAGGTAGATGTACGGCTGGATGCGTTCGACTTAAACCATGTCGTATGTGAAGATGTTGCGATTACCTTTGGCAAGGCAGTTTACGAATATATCAAAGATAATGCTTCCGAGGGTGTGACAGGATTTGGAGACGGGATAGGCATCATCGACGAGGCGATGGCACGGTCGGCACTCAGCTTTGAGAATAGAGCTTATTTTCAGATAGACTATAACGGCATCGAAGTACCCCATGAGACGGAAAACATGCTCAGTGAAGATGTAGAGACCTTCTTAGAAGGTTTTGTGCAGGGCGCCATGTGTACGCTGCATATAGACTTACTGAAAGGTCGAAACGGACATCATATCTGGGAAGCCATCTATCGTTCCTTTGGGGTAGCACTGGGCAGGGCCCTGGCCGTGAACGAAAAGAGAAAGGGCATGACTTCAGGGGTAGCGGGAAGAATCGATTTTTCTGTAGAAAAATCGTAGATAAACATAAAACCGGTGTAATATATGCTAAAAAGTTGGAGGTATCCATGAAGCCACAAAAAAAGCCTGCAGCATTCTTAAAGGGTATTGATCGTATTATTTTCGACATGGATGGTGTGATCACCAGCGAGGAGAACTATTGGAATGCTGCCGCATTGACGGTATATGAAATGTTAAACAGTAAAAAATATAATGGTGACCAAGAAATAGAATCGGCGTTATCTTCTGAAGAAATAAAGCAAATAAGAGAAGAAGTGTTTGCAAAGGATGAACTTATTTCATTGCTCAAAGACAGGGGTGTCAATACGAATTGGGACTTGGCATATATCGTATTGTGTACGGCCTTGCTGCTGTCGTCGGAAAACAATGATGTCAATGGTCAATGGTCAACTGCCGACTGCCGGCCCAAAATCACGCCCCACCCCCCATTCTCTACGCCCCCCTATAAGGCCATCTATCGGTATCTCTCCCTGCGAGAGCTGCAGGGAACGGAGATATACCGATTTCTTATGTACAAACTCTCATTGCTGACAGGGATGGACGAAGAATATTTTCAACGTCACGGAGAATTGTGGGAGCAATGCCGGCAGGTGTTCCAAGAGTGGTATCTGGGGGAAAAGGCGTATGTGAAAGCCTATGATCAAAGGCCCAATCAGCCCGGCAAAAAAGGACTGATGTTTTCCGAACAATCGATTATTCCGTTACATGAATTGACAGAAGTGCTGGAAGTGCTTCGTGGGGCCGGTATAAGTCTGGGAATCGGAACCGGAAGGCCGTTTGTTGAGATACAGGTTCCCCTTGTTTCATGGGGCATTGAAAAGTATTTTGATCGGCAGTCCTATATTACTTATACGGAAGTCATAGAGGCCGAAGCAGCGCTGACAGATCAAGGCACACAATCGGCCGGCAGCGTGCAAAGCCTGGCAAAGCCACACCCCTATGTATTCTTGAAAGCCATATACGGCAAAGACTATGATGACCAACGAGTGCTCAACCAGGATTACGATAAATCCGAAATTGAAAAAACGCTTATCATAGGCGATGCCGGATCGGATATTATGGCGGCTCAAGCGATTGATTGTAAGTTTGCGGCAGTACTTACCGGTGTTTCGGGTGAAAAGGCCAGAGGATATTTTGAACAAATGGGGGCCGATTATATCTTGGAGAGCATCAGGGACCTCATTGAAAACTGATTTTCCCTTTTCGATTCTCGATTTTTTTAAGGGGAAGTGTGTTTTGCGTTAATAAAATATGCCGGTTGAGGTCGGTTCCCATGAAAAAGGCGGCGTAAAGGTTATGGGTACTGATGATATAGCTGTTGAAATACCGTATCATTGGCGGATACGAAGTTGAAAAGAAATGAACTGATGATAAAAGGCCCGACATGGGTCTTTTTTATATACTTTTTTATTACCTTAGGAGTCTCTTTCACTTCAGTTGTGAAAATGCACAACTTTTTTCAAAAACAGCCTTTACATTTTATCATCAATGTGGTATTATAACGTTATAATACAAAATATAATAACTTAATACAACATAAAGGAATACCATTCAAATCTACCCACTTTACCGCTTAATTTTGGGTGCATTTAATGTAGTTGAAGAAACTTGTGGAAATGACCTTTTTATACACACCTTAATTTTATCCTGGTTAGCAACACATAGATACCACACCCTTAAAATACATCCGATTTTAAAAGATCGGTATCCATATATATTACTTTCGCATTTACTGGAAATTTTAAAAGATTTTTGGGCAGGAGCCTTAAAATATATGGGATTGCCAATTGTGCCGTAATCCCCCAATCGTATAATATAAAAGGGAGGTCTTTCATATGACTGTTCAAGAAGTTCAAGAAATGGTTAAAAGTATTAAAGCCAAAAAAGACAAGATCGGAGGGATCAAACAGATTTATTTTGTAGCCTGCGGCGGGTCTTTAGGCGCCTTTTATCCTGCAAAATACTTTTTGGAAAGTGAATCAAAAACGTTCAGAGTAGGATACTATACAAGCAATGAGTTTGTGCATGCAACGCCGAAATTATTGGGTGAAAATTCAATGGTTGTACTTTGCTCACATGCGGGCAATACGCCGGAAACCGTTGCAGCGGCCAAGCTGTGTCAAAGCAGAGGAGCTACTACGATTACATTCACCTACACGGAAGGTTCTGCCATAACGAAATATGGAGACTATACGGTTATATACGAGTGGGGTCCCGATGCAATTTGTGAAAATCAAAAACCGAGTATCGGATTGAGAATCGCCTTTGAGGTGCTGCACCAAGTGGAGGGCTATGAAAATTATGAAAAAGCGGTAGACGGATTTGATAAGATTCACGATATTGTAATCAATGCAAAAGAGCATGTTGGGCAAAGAGCGAAAGTTTTTGCTCAGGAATATAAAGATGAAAAAATTATTTATACGATGAGCAGCGGTGCAAGCTATGGTTCGGCCTATATGGAATCTATATGCATCTTGTTAGAAATGCAGTGGATCAACTCTTCCAGTTTTCACTCGGGAGAATATTTCCACGGTCCTTTTGAGATTACCGATACGGAGACACCTTTTATATTATTGGTGAATGAAGGCAGAACAAGAGCCTTGGACGAAAGAGCGTTAACTTTCCTCAACAAATACGGTAAAAAAATAGTGGTGTTGGATGCTAAAGAATTAGGGCTTAGCAGGATTGATGATACTGTTATTGAATTCTTTAATCCTTTCTTATTTACCAATGTTTTGGACGTTTACAATCAAGCCTTGGCCGAAGCCAGAAAGCATCCCCTCACCATCAGAAGATATATGTTTAAAATGGAATATTAAGGATTATTGATGATAAATGCCTTTTTAAAGGGCGATATTTATAAAAACCAATCGGAAATAAAGGTGAGAATATGTCTAAAGTTATTGGGATAGGAGATAATGTCGTAGACAGATATGCCCATACCCGTCTGATGTATCCCGGAGGGAATGCATTGAATTTTAGTGTTTATGCCAAACAGCTGGGGAAAGAAGCGGCATATTTGGGCGTGCTGGGAACAGACGAAGCGGCTTCGCATATCACGAGGGTTCTGACAGAAATAGGCGTAGATATATCTCGGTGCAGGTATTATGAGGGTGAGAACGGCTATGCAAAAATTGACCTGGTAGACGGGGACAGGGTTTTTGTAGGGAGTAACAAAGGCGGTGTAGCCAAGAAGCATCCTATTGCATTAGATGAAGCTGATTTGGAATATATAAAGGGTTTTGATCTGGTCCATACCAGCTGCCACAGTTATATAGAAGAAGAAATAAGTAAAATAGAAGCATTGGGCATTCCCCTATCATTCGATTTCTCAAGTGAATGGGACGAACAGTATCTAAAAAAAATATGTCCCTATGTGACGTTCAGTTTTTTATCCTGCGGCCATTTAGAGGATGATGCGATCTGGGAAATACTCAAAAAAATACATGCATTCGGCAGTAAGCTTGCATTGGCTACGATGGGCAGCAGAGGGGCCATGCTTTATGACGGTAAAAACATTTATACCCAGAAGCCTAACAAAGTAGTGGCAAAAGATACGCTGGGTGCAGGAGACTCGTTTGTCACAGCATTTTTATTGCGATACATGGAGGGACACGACAATAATAATCAAGATACTTTTGAAGAACAATTGATAAAAGACGGTTTAGCCGAAGGTGCTTTGTTCGCATCAAAGACCTGCACGGTGGATGGCGCCTTTGGATACGGCATTCCGTATAACCGATAGAGCAACGCAGGATAGGTGTCATATCCGCCTAACCATTTTGCAGGACATCTCAACTTTTCTAGAGAGAATCGTTCAGCAGGGTTGATTCAAGAGAGTGTACCGCTGAAAAATTTGAGATGTCCATGATAAACAGTGTTCTTAGCTTCCGATAATATACCCGTGAAGCTTAGAAATCCATCCTTGTCCTTTAGCTTGAACGCCGCTTATCTCACCGTTTGTGAAGAAGCAGAAGCTTTAGCGGCGGTCGGCTATAGGATAGATCAACTCGTTGTGCCGGATAGATATACCTTAACTTAGGTCGTAATCCGTAAAAATCAAAACAATGACTTTTCCAAACATACTACGATACGTCAGTACATGATATCCATCACAGTAGAATGATGATCCGGTTTACTTTGCGATTCAATAGGGGCTGGGGCAGCTTTTAACAAAGTATTTGGATAATATAAACGGTTTTAACTACGCTAATTGTTTGATAAAATTATACTATAACTATACGACTTGGACACTTGCCGGTTTTGTCATTCTCTATTTCAGATCATAGGTTAAAATTTCTAACCGACACAACGAGTTCATTCCCCTTTAAACCATAAATTAAAATGCCGAAAGGAGTAAGAAGAATGAAAAAAAGCAAGAGAATCATGAGCTTGGTATTGGTATTGTGTATGGTATTTGTTTTATCATTGGCAGCATGTGGACAAAAAAGTGAAAACGGAAGTGGTGAAAACCAAGCAGGAGATGGTAAAGGATCGGAACAAGGGAAGGAAGAACAAATAACGCTGAAATTTTTACACCGTTTTCCCGAAGAACCTTTTAAAGGCTTCCTGGACGATATGGTTGCGGCCTATGAAAAGGATCATCCGAATGTAAAAATAGACATACAGGCCGTTGCAAACGATCCTTATAAAGAAAAGATAAAGGTCGTCCTGGGAACCGATAATGCTCCCGATATATTCTTCTCTTGGAGCGGAGAGTTCTTGTATCGATTTGTAAGAGAAAACAAAATCTATGATTTGACAGAGGCTTATAATAGTGATGCGAGTTGGAAGGATGCCATGATGGAGGCACAGGTATATCCGTTTACGTATAAAGATAAATTATATGGGCTTCCCTTTAGAACCGTTGCAAAAGCCTTCTATTACAACAAAAAGATGTTTAAAGAATACAATGTAGAGATTCCGAAAACATGGGATGAGTTTATTGAAGTCTGCGAGACCTTTAAGCAAAAGGATATAACACCCATTGCGTATGGCAATATAGCCAAATGGCCGTCGGCCCATTATATAGGCATGCTGTTTCAAAAGATGGTTGATCATGACGTCAGATTGAAAGATTACAATCCCGAAAGCGGTGAATTTACGGATCAGGGTTATGTAGAAGCATTAAAACGATATCAACAGTTAATTCCTTATTTTAATGATAATCCCAATGCTATGCCCCATGATATGATCAGACAGAATTTTGCAAATGGGAAAGCGGCCATGGCGTATCTTGAAACAATTGAAATACCCTATTTAGAAAATGATGCACCGCAAGATTTTGAGTATGGCATGTTTTCTTTTCCGGCTATTCCGGAAGGCAAGGGCAATCAATTGTTTGTAACGGGGGCGCCGGAAGGCTTTGTTATCTCTGCAAATACGAAACATCCTGAGGAAGCCGTTGCATTTTTTAGATATATCACCGGTCCGGAAGTAGGCAAACAACAGGCAAAAGCGATTAGATGGTTAAATGGGTGTAAAGGTAATATTGACGAAAGCTCTCCCGATAAAAAATTACTGGATGCATACAACATGTTGGTAAATGCGGAAGGACTGGCTTATTGGCTGGATACGGACGT
>JAKSBV010000173.1 GCA_022360955.1 Bacillota bacterium | reverse complement strand
TGAGCGCTTTATAGATACCCAACTTTAAAATGGCATTTATATTTATACAAAAAACGCAGAATTATCGTTGTTTTGGATATTCTTTAATCCATAACCGATCAAAAGGCGTTTCAAAAAAGTAGAATGTATGATCTGTGGACATACATAACATGTATAATGTATTTTTTAAAACGCCCTGTGTATAAATAGTATTTTTAGGTTTAAAGTTGGTTATTTTTAGCGAGTTTTGCTGCGGCCCGGCGCAAGCTTACAGGATTTTACCTTTGGAATATCAGTTGTTGGAATCATATTTCTTAACCTTGATCATTCTGCTGTGTGTTGGTTTAATTTAACGCTTATGGTAGGTTGTTTTAGTTTAAGGCTATTGGCTTTTGGGTATAAAGCTAATAGCTTTTTTAAATTGAATGGATATTGTCAGCTGTAAGCTGTACACTATCCAAACGGGGTGATTATTTTGCAGATTGAAGGACAAGTTGCGGAAGGGGTTTTCATCAAAAGATTGAATCGCTTTGAAGCCATTGTACATGTAGAAGGAGACGAGCATTTGGTACATGTACCGAATACGGGCAGATTGAAAGAATTACTTGTGGAAAAAGCGAAGGTGCTTGTCAGGAAATTTGACAGTCTCAAACGAAAAACAAAGTATGGTTTATTACTGGTATGCAAGGATGGCATATGGGTATCCATAGATTCGGCCAATGTGCCTAATAAAATCGTATATGAAGCATTACTGCAGCACAAGTTGAGTCAGTTTAAGGGGTATTCCCATATTAAAAAGGAGGTAGCCATAGGCAGCAGCCGCTTTGACTTCGGATTATTTTTGCAGCAGCAGGAGTATTATATTGAGGTAAAAGGGGTCACGCTCGTGGAAGATAGAAAAGCATATTTTCCCGATGCACCTACCACGAGAGGGTCAAAACACTTGAAAGAGCTGATAGCGTTAAAGCGGCAAGACAAAGGGGCGGGGGTTATCTTTATCGTTCAAAGACAGGATGCGGAAGTGATGATGCCTAATGATCGTACCGATCAAGTGTTTGGCAGCTACCTAAGAGAAGCACATCGGACCGGTGTGGATCTATGGGCCTACCGGTGCGCTATTGATAGAAGCCAAATCATAATAGATCGGGAGATTCCTGTAGTACTGAGCGAAAAAAATATGATATATAGATAATAAACACTAGAACTAGAAATATAATCGTATGGAAGTAACCTTATGGAGAATCTTAGAGATTGTTTGCGCAGTGTAGGAAAAGCGGCTTCAACTGTTTGAGCGCCAGCGAGTTTTGAAGCCCGCCCGAGCAAGCAATACAAGCTCTTAGATTCGGAATATCAGTTACTGGAGTACGATTATATTTCAATTTTTGCTGTTTATTATCTATAGATAACCGTCTACACTAGAACTAGAAATATAATGGTGTGGATAAACCGGAGGGCGGAGATGGGAAAATGACTAAACAGGGACGGAGAGTAAAATAGCAACGAGGTGTGGTACAATACTGGGGACATTTTCAACCCTCAGCTCTCAGTCCTCAACTACTTTTTAGTCTTGGAATACCCGTTGCCGGAGTACTATTATATTTCAAAAAACTTTACAGTGCGTCATCCATAAATAATTTAAATTATTAAAATAATCTGTTTCAGCACATAATATTTTTGAAAGGAAGTGCATGGAACATGATTAAAAAAACAAAGGGATTAAATATAAAAAAGCTGGATGTAAAAAAGCTGGTAACTTATGGAGTCGGTGCGGTCGGTGCGGCAGCAGCCGGAGTGTATGGTGCTAAAATAGCGGCAAGAAAAGCAGCGCATATGGTTCAAAATCATGCAATGCATGTGTTAATGACCGACATATATGACGAAAATCTGTATGAACTGTTTTCTTCTACCAAAAGAATCGGTATCCAGCAGGCCATGGAGACCAATTTAAGAGCGACAGAGGGAAAGGGGATTTCAAGGCCCATGGGTTCGCCCAAAAGCTTTCCGAGTGTCAGTAGCTTAATGTTTTCCATTTCCCAATTATATGTTATGCCCACACCGCTTGAAGAAGAAATAGAGATGCAGGTAATAATCGGTAAAAAAGCAAAGCGGCCTTTGGAAATTGATATGCCCATCATGATTGCACCGATGGGATACGGTATTGCACTCAGTAAAAAAGCAAAGGTGTCTCTGGCCAAGGGAGCGGCCCTTGCAGGTACCGCAGCCAGCTCCGGGGAAGGACCGGTATTGAAGGAAGCAAAAGAGGCCGCCGGCAAATATATCTATCAATATCATAGGGGGAATTGGGGGAAAACGGAATCCGACCTTACCCATTGCGACGCCATTGAAATCCAATTTGGACAGGGTGCCATTGCAGGGGTTGGACATGTTTTTAAAGCCAAGTATATCGATAATGAATTACGAGAAGCTTATGGCTTGCCGAAAGGCGTAAATGTTGTTGCACATTCCCGGCAGCCGGAAGTGCAGGAGCCTTCACAATTGCCGGAACTTGTAGAAAAATTAAAGCGGATTAGCGGAGGTGTTCCGATCGGTGCTAAAATCGGTGCAGGAAAGTATCTGGAAGCGGATTTGGATATTCTCTGTAATAGCGGGGTGGATTTTATTACCGTTGATGGCGCGGAAGCAGCCTGTAAAGGCTCCCCTCCCATATTACAGGACGATTTCGGAGTGCCTACGGTCTTTGCTGTGAATCGTGCGGCAGAATGGTTGGATAAAAACAATTTTAAGGATAAAGTCAGTTTAATTGCCAGTGGAAAGATTAGAACACCGGGGGATATGTTAAAAATGATTGCATTAGGTGCCGATGCTTGTGCCATAGGGGCCATGGCACTTTTGGCCATGTCCCATACACAGGTTTTAAAAGTATTGCCTTATGAACCGCCGACCCAACTGGTATGGCACCATGCAAAAGGGGAGAGAAAACTGCATATTGAGGTGGCGGCAGAATGTTTGAAAAAATTCCTGAATGCTTGTAAAGAAGAAATCAGAGAAGGGGTCAAAGCCCTTGGAAAGACGCAATTAGGGGAGGTTGATAAAGAGGATCTGCTGGCATTGGATGAGCTGGTAGCCAAAGGCTGCGGCATTCCGATGGTATATGAGCCATTTGAATATGAGAAGGAGGATTGACAATGAAGAATTAGATTTTGGGGATTCATGGGTGGTTCATTCTTAAGCCTCAGCGCCCAGTACGTAATTATTTTTCAGTCTTGGTATATCGGTTGTGGATACCGAACTTTAAAATCGCATCTATATTTGAATCTAAAGTGTAGAGTTTATGATCCTTGGCACATAAGTAAGATGAGCAGTGTATTTTTTAAAACGCCCTTGTTCAAATATAGTTTAAGGCTGCAGTTCGGTATCTTTTCCGGAATTATTTTGTTCAACCGAAATTTATATACCCTTTTATATTTTTACATTTGACTGATTTTGCCCCAATTCTCTTGCAGCAAAAAGATTGTAGCGAGAGCATTAGACTTGTCTTCTGTTTCGATGTATGCCTGTAATTGAATAAAATGATGCTCTATATCATTGACGTAATCATGGTCAATATCTATCTGAAAAAGGGGTTTTATCTGTTTCCAAGTTTTTTGGGATTTTCTCAGCTTAACGGCCGCATTTTCCCAATCTTCTTTACGAATACAGGCTTCCGTTTCTTCGAGATGGTTCGAAAATCCGCTTCGCCGGTCTATAGGTTTTTTAAAAAACGTACAGGCATTTACAAATGACAATAGCATACAAAATATCATGAGCAGGGTGATCTTTTTTTTCAATGTAAAACAAACCTCCAATTCTTTTGAGCATATTTTTCTTTATTTTATGGTTGTGCTTTGCGGTCATTCTGTTGTTGAGATGATGTAGGAAGGCTGGTCCCCTTGTAAGTCGACATAGAGGTTCCCTTTTGTATCCAGTTGAGCGATAGACACACTGGTGATGTCACTAATGTTTTGTTTGTTTAATTGATGTTGAAGCCAGGCCTTTGAAATATGCAATGAGCGCAGTGCATCAACCAGTATAACGCCGTCCGAAATCAATTCTGTCGGCAGTCCGTCATATTGGGTGGGCAGGTGAAGGTCTTCAGGGGTAACAGGCTGTTTTTGAGACTTTTTCTGTATGCTTAAGGAACCGTTGCTCTCCAGCATCGCAAACTCCACATCCGTAATATTAAATACACTCTGGCTTCTCAGCAGCGCCAAAACATCATCAATAGAGAGTCGGAGCTTTCTTAGATTTTCTTCCAGTAATTTTCCATTTTCAATGACGACAGTTGCTTCTCCCTCCGAAACTTTCCGAGCCCATACACTATGTACCGTGAGATAGCCCAATAAAATAGGGAGGACAGTCCATACGGCCATACCGCTTAAAGTTGCAAATGTATTTTGGTTTATCTGAACCGAAAGGGTAGAGGCAATGGAGCCTATCGTAATACCAACCACATAATCAAAAAATGTTAGCTCCGCCAGCTGCTGCTTGCCCATAAATCGCACCAGGATCAGCAAAGCGAAAAACGAAATAACGGATCTAATGATTACCACAAATATAACGGACAAACTATCACCTCTTAATTAGTATATACATTTATTTTTTCGCATCAGGCAGTATATTATGTAGCATATTAAAAGAAAAATAGAAAATGATAGATATTACTTAACATAAAATCAGATCAAAAGGTCATAATAAGCTAGGGAGAGTTTATGATGGTCATGCCAAGATTATATAAAGACTTAAAGACGGTTTGAAAACTTTGTGATGAGGTTTTTGGACTGTGATAAGGTTTTAGAATGTTTGTCGAAAGGGTAATATTAGGTCAAATATTCATCGCAGTGCAGATCATCTTTCTCCCCTTAGGCCTCAATTCTTTTTACCTTTTTTAAGATATGAGTTCGGATCCGGAGCTGAGATGCCGGTCTCCGAACTCCGAACTCCAAACGAATCAAAACCTCAAATAAGAATTTCCATCCAAGGGAATTAATACTTGTAAACCTGGTGTGCCTTGCGCCAAGCCCACTGCGTAGGTCGTGTAAAACCTGTTAGGGTGCAAGTTTACATTCGGTACGGTCAGCACGACATCATCGGTGCCTGCGATGCGCGCTTGTAAGGTATAAGTGCCGGGATCAACAGGAATGTAATCGGTAACCTGTTTATAGCTTACATTCTTGAATAAGGGTGTACCGTCAGGCAGTGTAATATCTACAGCAGGTGCGTCGGGAGATAAGTGGGCAAATCTTATATAAAGTTTGCCGAGAGGTATCGGCATTCTGGGTTCCGGAATGGGCAGTAAGCTGATATCGGGCAGTTCTCCTATGGCTGCTACAGTGAATATTGAAAAAGGAGGAACCATGATGTTGGTGTCGATTACAGGATTTGTCCTTTGCCCTGTCGGGTATACTTTAATATTATAATTACCGGCCCTAAGCCTTAAATAGGGCGTAAAATCTCTGTATGCCAAATTGCGCGCGATTAATACATCATTGGCATATACATCCACAGCGGGTGCATTGGGAGAGGCGTGAAGCAATCTGACATAAGAAGTAGCCGAGGGTGCAGGCTGCATAATATTATGATAAGCGGGGTAGGGGTAATAACTATTAAACATGAATCACAACTCCTTTCAAAGTGATTTTTTAGGTAATTTTACATCATATAATCTAGTCAAATCAAAAGGGGGCAGTGCCCTTTAGATTTTATTCTCTATTACAATATATGCAGGAACAAGATAATAAGTTCACATAATTTTATAAAGGGGCTGTCGGAAAATAGTGTTTTTCAGGGAGCCTGAATAAAAAAAAGGCAAACCCATAAGAATCAGCATCTAAGATAAATGGATGAGACTTATGGGTTTTGTTTTTGTATCTTTTTCATTATGGCAGAAATTATTT
>JAKSBV010000428.1 GCA_022360955.1 Bacillota bacterium | reverse complement strand
TGTATCCCCAGAAGGCGTAGGTGCTATAGTTGTTGCATATAATATTGTACTCTTAAATACAGCAGGTTCAATGTTATTTGCATCGGGAGCAATGTCTGTTTTATCAAGGGCTATAGGTCAAAAAGATCAAAAAACGATAAATAAGTTATTTGGAAATGTGTTAATAAGTGCTTCTATACTATCCATCCTATTGACCATTATTGTTTATAATTTTGCAGGTTCAATGCTTGAGTTTGTTGGTGCAGAGGGAGAAATATTGGTACTGGGTATAAAATATTTAAAAATAATATCTTTAGGCTTTGTTTTTTCAAGTTTAGGTCCTGCATTAAATTTTTTGATTCGTGGTGAAGGGCAAATGAAACCGGCTATGAAGATCATTATTTCCGGCATACTTATCAATATTATTTTAGATCCAATTCTTATAAAGGGATTTGAAATGGGCATAGAAGGTGCAGCATTAGCAACAATCATTGCACAAATTTTTGTTGTAATAGGAAATATTATTTATTTTCGATCCGGTAAAAGCATCATTAAAATATCAAAAAGCAGTTTTAGGATTTCATCGGATATTATGCCTAAAATATTAAATGTTGGATTCTCAGGAATGATCATGCAAATAATGCCTGCCATACAAATGGCTTTAATGTTTAAGGTGCTATCTTCCTATGGCGGAAAAGATAGTGTTATTGTTATGGGGGCTTCCTATAGAGTGATGACATGTTCATTTATAATATTGTGGGGAATTGCCCAAGGTGTACAACCCGTTATTGGTGCAAGCTATGGGGCTAATCAATTTGAACGTGTAAAGAAAACCTTTATATCATTTATCAAAATAGCCACGGGTATTGCAGGAGGGTTATGGCTTTGTTTTATGCTATTTCCAAAATTTATATTGGGTTGGTTTATAACAGATCAAAATTTAGTTCAATTAGGTATAGGACAATTCAGAATATTTCTTGGCGTATTTATTCTAGCTAGCTTTATGCCATTGACCATTATATTTTTTCAAGCTATAGGCAAAGGGAGTAGAGCTACCCTTTTGGTTACGGCAAGACAAATATTATTTTTTATTCCAATTATATTAATTTTACCAAGATTTATAGGAGAAACAGGAGCTTGGCTTGCAATGCCTCTAGGAGATTTGTTCACCATCCTGCTAAGTATCTTTCTTCTTATAAAAGAATTCATAGCCTTTAATAACAGACAAACTAAAGATTATAGCAATGATAAGCTAATAGAAGAAGAATTTTGATGGTGATTAATTTCACAAATAGCATAATTGATTGATTCAATTATGTTGACAATGTAAATGGATTCTGATATAGTTTTTGTAAATTACATAAGCTTTTGGAATTTATTATTAGTGTTAAACTGTTAGA
>JAKSBV010000335.1 GCA_022360955.1 Bacillota bacterium | reverse complement strand
TTTATTACTATCTGCAGCTTTGGCACCCGCATTTAGTTTTCCATTCCACGCTGCCTTCTCCGCGTCGGTCACCGTCCTATGCGTGCTATCCCCGTTTAACTGACTCAATGCTGTCGGGTGCTTACCACCGTCCCCAACATGCGCATCAAATTCCGCTTTCGTGGCCTGTTTTACATTATCCACACTCCCCAGCGCTACCTGTGCCTTTGTGACACTGTGAGGGTTGTCGATTTTATTGGCGTGGGTGTTAATTTTCGTCTGCGCCCCGCTTGGGGTTTCTTTTGCATTCCAAGTTGCTTTTTCGGCATCGGTCACAAATCGATTGTTGGCATCCTGAGTAATGACGGATGGGGCGTGTGCCGCCGGGTGCTGATAGTTGTTGGCACTGTCCGCAACCCCATCCAGCTTTGTTTTATCTTCTTTTGACATTCTTCCGTCTTCTGTTGTACTAGCCTTTTTCGTGATTTCCCCATCAACCTTATCCATATTGCTGTTGATGACCGCTATATCTGCAATCTCATTGCCTAAAGGCTTTTCCAAACCTAAGTTCGTTGTTAATTCCGGCACTTCTATCACCCTCCTTTTTTTAGTGGACAGTTGACAGCTGACAGTGGACAGTTAAAAGCTGTTTATAGTCCATTTCTCATAGGTGCTATGGCTTAGTTTTTCGCTTTTAGATGTCGTGTGACACCATTGTGAGTATTCTGTTGATTGCGTGTCAGGAGAACCGTCCCCTTGACACTGTCTCCTGTACGCTGTCAGCTGTACACTAAAAATTGTCCACAATTTTTAACTCTTCCCACGTTACGCCTTTGACCTCATGCCAGGTCATCTGTTTGACCTCTTCCCATATGGTATAGGTAAATGCAAAGTCCACGGCCAGATGGGCGGGCTTGATCTCCTCAATGGATAGCTTCAAATCGTCCAGGTTGGGCGGAATCCCTTTTGTACCCACAAACTTGACGGTAAAGCTGTAGCTTGCGTTGTCCTCCTGGATTTCTACCTCACTATTGTTGTAGGATTCGGCAACATTTTTGATGAAATTGACGGTCACGGTTCCGCTTCCCCTGAGCTTGCTTTTGATAACGCTTCTGCGGTAGTCGGCAGGCTTGGTATTGTTGACCGGGATGCCCAGTTCCTGTTCCCAGCGCTCCAGCGCAAAGTCGGCAGTATCAACAAAGAACTGGTTCAGGATATTATCTACCCGGTCTTGAACCTGTCGCAGCTCGGTATCCATTGACCGGGACATGTCGGTCATGACCCGGCTTGTACGGTAATAGCGGGGTAACTGCTGCATATATCGATTAGACAAGCTGAACCCCCTCCTCCATCACTGCGATCTGGTCTGCTTCAATGATGATATCCTGTGCCACACCGTTGAGTTGTATATCTCCATAGTTGATAACACCGGCTACGTTCAGGATATAACTGCCGATAATGGCACGGCTGACGTAATTGGTTGTCGGGTGGAAAGCAATGTCTTTCAAATACTGCTCGATACTTTTTTCCATATCTTTTTTGACCTGCTCCAGGGTGTGATTGACCGTATCCACCGTTAAATCCGTCACTTGGACGTTTATCGGCACTTTAACGGCACTTTGCACAACCACCGACGCCCCAATGGGTCTGACTTCTTCAATCTTGGCTGTGACCTCGCTTATCAACTCAACGGACGCCGCTTTTTTATCCGCATCAATAATGACTATCTTAACAGTTCCGTTCTCCTTATTGCCTTGGGCATTGGTGAGCGGAAAAACCCGGGCATCGCCTACCCCCGGTACTTCCTTCGCCCAATTCCTATAGTGATGTTTGTTGCCGGATGTGGCAGGCGTTTGGACCTTATCAAGATACCGCTGCCGTAAGGCTTCGTCCTCTTCTCCGTCATACCCGTTCTCCGCTTTTTCCGGGTTCGTAACTGTCTCCAAGCCAGTCAATTTGACCGGATAGTACTTGATGGCGCCCACCGGTACATTACCCACACTGCCGGCCTCTTCACATTCCACCCTTACATGGGCCTGACCCGAAGCATCAATTGTCTTTGTCTCGATGCAAACAAAAGTGACGGTATCACCGGCTACCCTATCTCCTTCACGGATAACCGCTCCTTCTGTGCCTGTAATCTTAACCGTAGTAATCGCTTTGGTCGCTTCTTTCCTGTAGAGCCCCTGTTCTGCCGCCTTTCTATCCAGGTATTCACCGGCTGCGGTAGCCACGAAGCCTTTGTCCAGTATGGCCTCCTGCCGGGCATAGGACTGCTCCAATTCAATCGCCACAGGCTTTAGGGCATCGTAGAAAAAAGAACCTTGGGATTTGTTGTATTGGTCACTGATACCTGCCAGCATACGATCTTGTATGCTTTGTCTATCCTGTTCCATCTAACATCACCTCCTGCTGAAAGGATTGGTCCCCGGACAGGGTAACGGTAAATCCCACAACCGCCCGGGTATCTTCTCGTTTGATTGAAAAGTTTGAGATCCTTCGAACCAGCGGGTGTTTGATCAAAGCTTCGGATATTTCCCGTTTGATTTCACTTTCAATAAAGCTTTGTTCGTACCGTTGTCCGATGATGACATCTTCGATGCTGACACCGTAATCGGTGTCCTGGTAGATCTCAAAACGGTTTTTTTCCGTACGCAGCATCTTTTCAATCCACATCTTAAGGGCATCACTCCCCGTTACTTCCACCAATTTGCCATCCTGAAGCACAAAGTCCCCTGCACCAAAGTCAAACAAAAAGGATTTGCCCGTTGCCGCGCCCTGGGGCACTATTCTATTATTCAATTCCACATATCCTATCTCCGGCAGCATTACAGCTTCACCACCTTATCTATTAAAAAATACGTCTGTTCATCCTGGGTGGGAATTAAGATGACTTCATCCCCTGCCTTGAGGAAATCGGTCAGCTTGATGGTTCCGTTTGCGGTCATCTCCGTTTCGATATTGACTGTCTCAAGCGTGTGTTGATGGGTTCCATGGTCTCCGACCCCCACACTGCCGGTCTGACCGCAGTCATTATCCGCAAGCTTTATGGTCCCTTCCACCTGAAACGGCCTCTGATAATCGGTGCAAAGGTGGTAGGCAATACGCAGATGGTCTTTCGTCAACAGTATATTTTCATTGAGCTTCACCTGCAGGTCGGGCAACGGTGCAATAACTTCCCCCACCTGTATGCCCATGTGTTCTATGTTTTCTCTTTCCTTTAAAAGCCTCGCCAATTCATTGACACCGTCCAACTACACCACCCCCAAATCCAAATTCATCCTGTGAATCCCGTTTGCAACGGTATGACTTGCACTTCTGACCAAGTACTGTCCTTTCATCCCCGTAACCGGCTCTTCTATCTCTATCAGCCTTCCGGCTCTTACACTGTCGTCCCCGGGCATCTCTACGCTGTTTTGTTCAAACACCTTGCCCAAATCGGCCAATAGATTTGCTGCAATATTTCTCGCCTGCGCTATATCCTTTTTTTCCGGCGTTTGTACTTCTTGCAATAGGCCATATTTCCGGATTAATTCGTCATCTTTTTTATCCGCCACGACACTGGTACTGTTCTCATCTCCTGAAATAATTTTGATAGAATTTCTCATCGCTTCAATACTCCGTTTTCTGGAGGGATTCGAAATAGCCCTTTGACCATCGTGGTGGGTCAAGTTGCTTGCAAGCTTGAAGGTCGGTTTCACCTGCAATTGCTGCTGCTCTTCGATGAATAATTTTCCCTGTCTCATTTCCATCCTGTAAGTGCGCCCCAGCTCATCTTTCGCCTGTTTTAAAAGGCCTTTAATGATATCACTCGCAACCTCGCCCTTGCATATTTTTTGAATGACCGTAGGGATTTCGGTGATTGCGCCTATAGGTATGTTCAGGTCTTTTAGAATCGTGTGAATGGCCTGAGAGACCGATATTTTATTGAACTGGTATATCATTTTGGACTTATTCAGGTAAAATGCATAGTCCATGGCCGTATAGCCGATGCTTCCGCGGCCATTACGGTTCTCTGTAATGGCCACCCCACGAAAAATTTCATCCTCATTTTCCAGTATGATTACATTGCCCAAGTCAACGGGATTGTCGGGAAAATATTTGGTATCGTTAAACGCCAGATCAAAATCAAGCTGTAAACCGAGCTGGTCAATATTGCTTTTCCATGAAATACTGCCTACCATGGACGAGATGTCAAACACCTGTTTTTCATGATTCATTAAGCTTATTCTATGTGCCATTTATTCCACCTGCTTCTGCTGTAATGCTATGAATTTGAATTCGCTGAGGGTCAGCGTATAATAGATGTCACCGCTGCCCGGCTTGACCCCATATTCAAAGCTCTCAATGGTACAGGGCATATTAATAGGCGTCTCGCTTATGATTAAACGGATGGGAATGCGCTCTTCCATCCACTTTTCAATCATCTCAACATATTGAAACCCTCTATAGTCGTCATCTCTTGAAAAAACATACTCTTTGGTCGGGAAAAAGGATTCAATGACCAACCCTTTCAAACCCTTCAGCCCGATAAGCTTGATGTCTCCCTGACTAATGGTAGTGTAGTTTTCATTATTCATGGCACTCTGAATCCTGAATTCTGCAGGAATAACAGGAAGTTTAATCACTTGCGCTCTATTGTTGATTGAAAGATATATGTCCATATAAACTCCCTCCCTACATGTTGGCTATCGCCAATTTTACTTTGTTTGCCATCTTATCTGCAATGCGGTCGATATCCGCGTCTTCCCGGATGACCACGGTATCGGCAATTTTATCCACCAGCGTACCGATATGGATACCCTTGCCTGTCTTCATCCCTTCCCGCCTTGCCATTTGCACCGATTGGTCATGGGGATAAATCCGTGTACCCGTGGGCAGGTCCATGATTTCTCCGCCTTGTTCATGTACCCATGTGGGTCCGCCTTTCCAATAACCGGTGCCTTTTGCGTTATGTTCGGCGACAAATGTATCTTCAGCCTTTTTGCCGCTGCTTTTGTCTTTGCTGAACCATTCTACGACACCTTTGATCGGATTGCTAATAAAGGCTTTAATTTCCTCCCATGTTGTGAAGATTTTATCCTTAAATTCCAGTATTTTGTTCACGATACCGGTCACAAAATTTTCAACAGTGATTCTTATCCCTTCCCATATTTCAAAAGCTTTGGTGCGAATGCCTTCCCATATTTCCATCATAAAGGCCTTTACCTCTTCCCAATGGGTAATGACATATCCTGCAACCGCTCCGATCGGTCCGAGAATAATGCCGGCGATAATCGGTATAATGGTACCGAGGTTCTGTTTGATGAATTCCCATACCATTATTGTCTTTTCCTTGATCCCTTCCCATACACCGGAAATAAAGTTTTTGATGCCTCCCCACACTTCCGTCGCTTTCAGCTTAATGGTATCCCAGTTCTTGTATAACAAAATACCGATGCCGATTAACGCGGCTATACCCAGTACAATGAGACCTATGGGATTTGCATTTAATGCTATATTCCAGGCCCATTGCGCTGCTGTCGCTATTTTGCTGGCATTTTGCACCCCCAGCACTGCCAACTGATAGATTTGCTGTGCCGTAGCGGCACCTTGCACAAGGGTCTCCATCGTCTGCCAGCCTGAGTTCACTTTATCAATCACAGGCATAAGCTCTTCCTGCATTACACCCTTGACATTTTCCCAAGTTTCTGCAAGACCCAGCTTTTGGCCTATTGGGGTGCCGGCCATCTTTGCAACAACGCCGTCAAAGTTCTGACCCATGTTGGTAATGCTTACTGTCGCACCTTCCACGCCTGCCATGAACATTTGGGTATTCCCGATCAAATTATTTACGCTGCCGCCCGCTTTACCCCCGCCTTTTGCAGATGCTTTCGGTTTGACCGGTGCTTTTCCGGTTTTGGGGGAATTGCCGGCGATATGGCTGCCTTGTAACGTTTTGACTGCGCTCGGTTCGGATAACTTTTGGCCGGCCTCTTTCTTGAGAGATTTCTGGACGGAAAATACTTCTTTGATATTTACTTTGCTTTGCTTTTCGGTTTTTTCTCCTGTTTTACCGGTGAATTTATCGTTGAATGTTACTGCTTTTTCCTTGGCGGATTGCTTTTTCCCACCATCTTGGGATGTCTCTTTATTCACTTTGAACTTTGAAGCTTCATCCCACAGACTCTGCCAGGCCCCTTTGACATCTTTTGCGCTGCCTGCGGCTTTGCCACCTATCTGCTGTATGTCGGACATCACCGTATTTGCAGCTTCCAGTCCTTCTTTCACCTTTTGCAGCCCGCTATTAAATTGTTCCGCTGCTGCACCGAAACCCTTCTCTTGTCCTTCTCCTTCACTGCCTTCTCCTTGGGGCTCCGGCTTATTCGTCAGCATATCTCCTGCCCCTAAAAAGTCACTCCACGCGCCTTTTAAGTTTTCCACTCCGCCGCTTGCCGTTTCCCCTACTTGCTTGATCTCAGATATGACGGAAACCCCTGTTTCCAGACTTACCTTGAGATTGGCCGCTTCTTTTGCGATTTTCCCCATATCTACACCGCCCGGCTTTTGGGGCTTGGATGGACTGTCTTTGCCTTTTGTGCCAGACTTCTCTTGTCCTGCTCCTTCACTGTCTTCTCCCTGGGATTCCGGCTTATTTGTCGGCATAGCGCCTGCCCCTAAAAAGTCACTCCACGCGCCTTTTAAGTTTTCCACTCCACCGCTTGCCGTTTCCCCTACTTGCTTGATCTCAGATATGACGGAAACCCCTGTCTCCAGGTTTACCTTGAGATTGGCCGCTTCTTTTGCGATTTTCCCCATATCTGCACCGCCCGGCTTTTGGGGCTTGGATGGACTGTCTTTGCCTTTTGTGCCAGACTTCCCTTGTCCTTTGATAGGCTTTGACGCTTCTTTTGAAAAGACCTGTACCGCTTTTTTTAGTCTTCCTATACTATTTGCCGCACGATCCCCTTCTTTTCTCATATCCGATATCCCTGTCACAGCTGTTTTCAAATAGCCGGTCAGATCTTCCACACCGTCTAGGGCTTTTTGCAAGAGGGCATCAAGCTTTTTATTCATCTGTGTTATCGTTGTGACAGCTTGTGTCGTCATATTCTATCACCTGCTCGCTCCAAGAGGACAAATGCCCATGCCGGCATTGATCTTCTCTTGTTCTTCCTCAAAATATTTTTCCATACTTGCAAAGTAAAACATGCGCTCGGTACGGGACATATTGAGTATATATTCAGGGGTAATACCTCTTTGCAGGTAGTGGTGGAGCATGTATATTTCCCCATCACTACCGATTAGTTTTTTATGTCTTCAACAACGGTAACGCTGTCCCCGTACCCTGCAAGTGTAATACATTCTTTTGCAATAGCGGATATTTCACCGATTTCAAAAAGTTTTTCCACAATTTCTATAGGCTCCGTGCACCCAAAAGCCTGCAGCAATTTTTTGTCTTTCACATTGGGCTGCACCACACAATGATACACGAGATAGGTGTCACCCTGCTGATCCATTTCCAGTGCATCCAGGCACAACTGCTTGTCCGGCTTTTGAATGGTAACGCTCCCATCCAATGAGCTAATGTATAAATCCTTGGTCTTATTCGTCTTTGTATCTTGAATTTGCTCTTTTTTCGCAATCAGTTCTTGTAACGTAAGCTTTTTAACCTGTTCCTTCCGCATCGGTATACCTCCTCTAATTGATTAACCAATCCTGACTTTTACGTCATTCAGAGACAAAGCCCGGGAACGGTCCCTCTTCCCTAAAAACCAAATGCAGCAACAAAAACCGCCCCCATGCCTTACTCCCTCTATCTGCACCTTATGCAGGCATCAGCCGGCAGCAGCGGGTATCAATCTCTCACTACCCACCACCAACCACCCGCTGCCCACTATCATCTTACTTCGATCGTATCCGGGAATTCTACATCCGAAGGTGTAAATCCAAACGGGTATTCCCTTGTTAAGACTCCTTTTGCAAACTGCATTAAGGTCAGTTCATTGAACCATACATTATTGATGACCACGCGCTCGGAACCGTATGCGTCGGGATCGGCCAATTTGCCCACAAGCTGTGAACGGGGATCTTTTCCTTCCTGCCACGCTTTCATCAGCTTTTTGATACCCCTGCTGAACACTTTCTTCAATTTCATGGTTCCTTCGCCCTTTAAGGATGTGATTTTGCTTTCTACATCAAGGCCTCCGGCCATTGCTACATCCTCTCGCTCGGCAACCACTTTGGACTCAAATTCGTCTATTTCGGCAACCAATTCGCCGTCCCACCAGATATGTCCCCATACTCCGTTAATTTGTCTGTATCCTGGCATTTTTCCCATTCTTTATTCCTCCCTTACATATACACTGAGAATTGTAAATCTTCAATTGCATCTACGAATTTAACATTCGATTTCAAGAATACCTTGGAATCGGTGTTGTATTCTTTGATGCCCTGCTCGTCCATCTCGTCAACATTGACACCTTTACCCTGCAGGTACAGCCTTTGGCTTTCCACATCCACTTCGGCTCTGTTATCATAATTCCTGTCAAGGATGTCGCTATTGGCAAGCTGTTTGAGGTATGCATTAACCGATGCTGTGAATAGCACCTTGCTGTCATAGTGATTGATCACTTTACCGACATAGTTGTTTTCAAACGTATTTCGAATATCATCTCGCACCAGGTCGACCCCTTCTACGATCTTGATTTTCTTAAAGATTTCTCCTTTGGCAGCGGTTGCAGTGATCAGCGAATTGACACCCCTGCCTATTTTAATTTTTGCGCCATCGTTGACCAGGATAAGCTTGCCTGCATCAATATCCGCATCCGGGTCCGCACTTTCGGTAACGCTTTCAACCTCGGTCAGTGCATAATAGGTGCTGGAGCGTGTAAAGGGAAGTCCAGCCAAGACACCTGCGATTCTGGCACAGTATTCTGCTGTTGTATAGGTTTTGCTCCCTGCTTGAATGTCGGCAGTTGCAAAGTTGATCACACCTTCATGATCCGCTGCATGATTAGGCAGTACGGCTTTAAAGGTTTTCTTGCCATTATCCCTTCTATCTTTGATCCAGCTTCCAATGACAGGCACATCGGCGTCTGCAATACCCGGCACCGCCAGATAGTTGAATTGCTTATTGGCAAGCCTGCTCAGAGCAGCATTATAGTCCAGCGCATCCGCATTGATTCTTTCAACAATGATTTTGCTTGGTGTCCCCATAAAGGCCTTATCAATATAGTCTTTGTTGTCGGCTGTCCAATCGCCGGCAGCCACGTCGCTGATACTTGTATAGATTTTGGTATCGAAAGTGGTGTCGGTGCTGTCCTTCAAAATGAGTGCAACCACACCTCTTTCACTTCTCTGGACGGCGCTCACCGCCAAAGTTTTAAAGTCAATAATAATTTCCGGCATTCCCATAGTTGTTCCCTCCTAATTGTGTTAGACTTGAGAATATCACGACGGATCGCAGACTCCGCACCGTCATTGTCTGCCCAAATGCATTGTCCGGTTTAGCGTTCCGTATCTCTATTCCCTCTAATATTCTAAATTTTCCGGCAGTGCAATACTTTCCTGGGTATACCCTCTCTCCTGATCCGGCAGCATATATTGCGCCTGTCCTTTACTGTTTTTCAGTTCGAGCAATGCTGTGCCTTCTTGAAATACAAGCTGCATACCAACCTGTAGTACACCCTCTTTGATGATGAAATCCAGATTGTCGATCGTTAATTGCCTGCCGCCTGTACGGAGAGATTGTCCAAAAAGATCCTGCAGGGCTTCCGCCATCAATAAGTACTCGCCTTGTGTTTGATTCTGCGAATAATAACCGATGCTCACCTTTAGACTTTTGGTTTTAAAATAGCGTCCGTTGGTGATCTTGAGCGGAATAACCTCAACAAAAAGGGCGGGTCTTTGGCTGCCCTGGGACGGATCCTCCCCAGTTACCAAATATCCCGGAAAGGCTTGTTCCAATTGTTGCGTAATGGTGGAAAAAATATCCGTGTACGTCATCTTTCAAACTCCTTCATCATTTTTGTCGTTCATACAAACCTTCCTATGCGCGCATTTGAATGTTTTGGCTATGCCGTGCGTCCACGACACGCTCCGAATAAAATATTATGTTGGGCCCCTGCTTCCTTTGCACTTTTCCCCCCGACACTCTTATCTTAGGCACATATGTCATAAACCTAACACTTTTAAGTGCAAAAAAAATATATATCTCAAAAAAACTCTCCTTGGGATATATAAATTGCCCTCCCAAAACCAATACTCCAAAGGAAAAATAGCTGAGGGATATCTATAATTGTTATTTTCAGGCATAAAAAAAAGCCTGCCGATATAGCAAGCTGTGAATTTATCCTTCTTCATTTTCATCCTCATATCCATAGATCAAATCTTTTTCATCCTCATCTTCCTCATCCTTATTGGCCACTTCCATCTTTGAAATCGAAACCTCATAGGCTATTTTATTAACGGTATCCTCTTCGCTAATCCTTTTTTGATACGCCCTGCTTTGTATCCTTCCCCATATCTTAATATTGGCCCCTACTTCCAAAGTACCGCAATACCGCGCATTTCTGCCCCATGCAATACACGGAATATAGTCCGACTTATTATAGGCCCGGTTCACCGCCAACAATACATCACATATTTCTCTTCCGAAAGGTGTGGTACGATAGATCGGACTTTTACAAATATATCCGTTCAAATAGATATAGTTAGGATTTTTTACTTTTTTATTTTCATCCAGAAATTTGATATCCCTGGCAAATACGGTCAATATCAATTTATTTCCCTTATCACTGTAATTGTTATAGGAGCGAAATTGGCCCTGTACCTCCATTTCATCTCCTGCCTGCAGTGTAAAATCCTTTAACAATCTTTCCGAAACCATAATGGGAATATTATCTGCCACATCGCTGAGCCTCGGCACCTCCAGCATAAAACTATAGAATCCCTCCCCATATACTTCATGGCTAAAGGTTAACGCATTGTTCACTCTCCCCGTGATTTCCACTTCATTGTTATCAAAGGTGTTTTTGGCCATTTTACCCCCCACTCTCCTCCTGTATCTACTCCTATGTAGTCTGTCGGCTATCATGTCTGTCATCTTATGAACAGGTACCGTCCCCCTTTGAACGCACCATTCACCGTACATGCATAGTGAATTGATCTGCCCAATAACAACAAGCCTTTAACATATTGTATTCATGCAAAGCCGATTTTAGAAGTAATTTTATTGAAAAACTGCGGTTAGGGGCAAAGGAATCATGCATCGGGATTTGATACAAGGCTTGATATGCGTACATATCCCATGTCTTGGATGATTATAATATCAGGGCTTGTATCACCGACGCATCCGCATTGCAAACAAGGGCCGTCGTCACCGCTGCAAGCGTATTATACGTGTTTTTATCCTTTGAGGAAATAATTCTGACCGGAAACTCTTGCGGCTCGATATCTCTTCCTTCAACGGTGCACAAGGTTCTTTGCAGGCAGTATATAAAGGTACTGCAATCGGAATCGGCCTCTATGCTGGAAGCGGTAATGGTCGCTTTAGAACTGAGCCCATAGGTAATTACACACATTTTGCTGTCTCGGAGCAATTGCAAAACCCTTTGATCGTCTATGTTGATAATGGCAATATCCTCTTTATCCATCGCGTCAAATATTTTTTTCTCATGGGCCATTTTTTCATGCTGAGGCCCTTGGCCGTTATGATCGCTTATATGATTATAGACCAGGATATTAAATTTGATATGGTGATACATTCCGGCTATCAGTTTTTCCTTTACTATTTTGATGATGGCAATATCTGTCTTGTTTTTTTTCAGCTCGCCGATATAGTCTTTTAAAGAGACGCTAGGCAGCATCGATAAGTGGAAATCATACGATTCAATAATGCTGAATTTTAGATCTGCTTGATTCATAATCTTGCGAAGCATGCTTATAATACCGGATTCCTGTTCCGCTCCCGTTATACCTATGGTTATCATTTTCACTGCTCCCATTCCTATTGATAGTAAACATTAGAACTAGAAATATAATCGTATGCAAGTAACCTTATGGAGAATCTTAGAGATTGTTTGCGCAGCGAAGGAAAAGCGGCTTCAACTGTTTGAGCGACAGCGAGTTTTGAAGCCCGCCCGAAGCAAGCAATACAAGCTCTTAGATTCGGAATACTAGTTGCTGGAGTACGATTATATTTCAATCTTTACTGTTTATTATCTATATTGATATGCTTTACAATAAATCTTCTGCAATACTGCAAAAAAACATATCTTCATTACATTCAACGCCCAGAATACCTATGTCTTTGTGAAGACTCTTTCCTGCGTTCAATATATTCAGATACGTTTATATTTTGCACATTTATATTGGATTATGTATAGATAGCGCACACTAACACCAGAAATATGATCGTAGGGCCGTAACTATTCATATATTTCCTATTTTCTCACCGAAACCCGGACCCCAAACTACTCCAGCGTTGTAATCTCTTTTTTATTCGGCACTTGTTTGCCGTCGTGCTCTATGTGAAAATCTTCTTTATAAATCAATTCGGAGATCGGTACGATTTTATAGCCTTGTTTTTGTAATGTATCCAGAATGGCAGGCAAGGCAGCCGGTGTGTATTTTGCCGCATTGTGAAACAACACAATCGAGCCGTTTTTAACCCTTTTTGTAACCCTCTCTGCGATTGCGTTCGCGCCCAATTCCTTCCAATCAAGGGAGTCAACGTCCCATTGTATGGTGTAATGCCCCATTTCTCTGCAAGCCTGCACAACCTTGTCATTATAATCACCATAGGGAGGTCTGAACAAAAACGGCCTTTTGCCGGTAACGGCTTGGATTTTATCGTCACATTTTTTGATTTCTTCTTTCATTTTCTCAACGGATAGCTTGGTCATGTGCGGGTGCGTATTGGAATGATTCATCACTTCATGGCCGGCGTCACTCAACGCTTTCACCGATTCCGGATATTTATCCACCCATCCGCCGACCACAAAAAATGTCGTTTTCACATTATATTGGGCCAATATATCAATCAGCTGCTGCGTATCTTCATCGCCCCAGGCCGCATCAAAGGAGATCGCTATCGTCTTATCCTGTCTGTCCACATAGTATATGGGTAAATCCCGCTTCGTAGACAGCGCGGTGAAAACATTTTCCGTCATATCCCAATTGACACTTATCAAGACACATACGAAAATAAAGATAAGTGCGTATACGATCAGAGTATTTTTATGAACGACTAAGACCTTCACAAAATCCATCTCCTTTTTGCAATGTATTGCCTTAAAATCTTTACTGCTTACTAAATTTTATTCGGAAATGGATTGATTATGCCTCTATTCTTTAATAATTTTTACATATGTCTTTCTATACCCCAGACTGCCAAATCGTAAAATAGATCCTTTCTATGCATTTAACTGTTTTATTAAATTTTCTAAAGCTTCTTCATCCATTCCGCCAAACATCATCATCGCTCTAAGTGTATTGGATACTGCAAATTCTTCCAGGCTACTGCTATCCAACACACTACTGCCTGCCAACAACTCTTTCATTTTTTCAACGATCTGTTGTACAATAGCAGCCCCAGCCGGATGCTCTGCAATATCTCCCAGGGTTGAATTTCTAGTATACACTTTTTTAATCTTTAACGTTGAATTCACTTTTACAGAAGCACGAAGCGGTAAGTCGACCGCTGAAGAACCTACCAGTATTTCAAAATCACCGGTTTCTACATGCCAGTCCTTGATTTCCACATTATAGTAGGCAAATGCACGTTTGCTTAATGAAAAGCATACTTCTTTTTCCTCTCCCGGCACAAGTTCTACTTTAGCAAATTCTTTCAGCTCTTTTTCCGGCCTCATAACGGAGGATTCTACCTCTCTGACATATAATTGTACAACTTCTTTTCCGACCCTATCACCAATATTTTTAACCGTGACCATTACTTTCACTGCCTCCGTATCGGTTATTTCTTCTTTATCCACTTTAATACCCGTATATTCAAAATGCGTATAGCTAAACCCAAATCCGAAGGGGAACAATGGTTTCATTTCTTTAGCATCGTAATATCTATAGCCAACAAATAATCCCTCTTGATAATAAACTTTGTCCTCTTTACCCGGGAAATTTAATGCGGACGGATTATCTTTTAGCTTTATTGGGAATGTTTCTGCCAATTTACCCGACGGATTGACTTTACCATATAATAAATCAGCTGCGGCGGCCCCACCTGCTTGCCCTCCCAAGTAGCCTTCCAATACAGCCTTTACATTGTTTAACCAGGGCATCTCAATCGGTGAACCATTAGACAGCACCACAACAATATTTTTATTTACCTTACTTAATGCTTCAATTAAACGTACTTGATTATTGGGCATTTGCATATGCTTTCTATCATACCCTTCCGATTCATATCTGTCCGGAAGCCCTGCAAAAATAACAACAACTTCATGATCCAAAGCCAATTTAACGGCCTCTGCTTCCAATACCTCATCTGGTTCGTCCGAATGAATATCATAGCCCTGTGCGTAACGAACCTCACCCATTTTTTCCATTTCTTCTAAGGCGTTGTGTAAAAACGTTGGGTTAATATGTGAACTTCCGCCCCCTTGATACCTTGGATTTTTGGCCAAGATACCAACCACTGCCACTTTTGTACTTTTATTTAACGGAAGGATTTTATGATCATTTTTAAGAAGCACCATACATTCCGATGCCACTTTTCTTGCGAGCACATCATGTTCTGTTTGATCATAGGTCATTTGTTTCGTGTTTTCTACGCCTTTCAATACCAATTCCAATACCCTTGCTACAACTTTATCCAGATCTTTTTCATCCAAGCTGCCATTGTTAACCGCTTCTACGATTTTTCTGTCATTCCGTCCGCCATTACCGGGCATTTCTAAGTCCATGCCGGCTTTAATACCTTCAATTCTATCATCCTCAGCTCCCCAGTCGGATACTACCAGACCTTCGTATCCCCACTCATCTCTGAGTACTTCTGTTAACAGCCTATAATTGTCTGCACAATAAGTACCATTTAGCTTATTATAGGCACACATGACTGTCCAGGGCTTTGCTTCTCTTATTGCTGTTTCAAAACTTGCAAAATATATTTCTCTCAGCGTTCTCTCGTCTACAAGCGTATCTACATTCATTCTTTTATATTCTTGATTATTAGCGGCAAAATGCTTTATAGACGCTCCTACGCCTTGGCTTTGCAGCCCTAATATATAATGTTTTGCTATTTGAGACGACAAAAAGGGATCCTCCGAAAAATATTCAAAATTTCTGCCACATAACGGCGAACGCTTAATATTGGCCCCCGGACCCAGTAATACCGCTATGCGCTCTGTTTGTGCTTCTTCCCCTAATGCTCTCCCTACTTCTTCCATCAACCCTCTGTCCCATGAGGACGCCAAGCCTGTACCGGTGGGAAAACAAGTTGCAGGAATTGAAGGACTCACACCCAGCTGGTCCGACACTCCTGCTTGTTTTCGCAAGCCATGGGGTCCGTCCGATACCATAACCGATGGCACACCCAGTCTTTCTACCGGTTGTGTTCTCCAGAAATCTAATCCGGAGCACAAGGATGCCTTTTCTTCTAAGGTTAGTTGTGATAAGATTTTACTGATTTTTTCCTTCAAACTAATCTCTCCCTTATTTTATATTGTTAAAACCTTTGACGATAGGTGCTAAAACCAAAGGCGCCATTGCCGGAAATACAATTATATGGATAAACCGGAGATCGGAGGTCAGAGGGCGGAGGTCGGAAGATAACTAAACAGGGGCGGAGGGTAAAACAGCAACGAGGTGTCATGCAAGGCGGTAACATTCTCAACCCTCATCTCTCAGCCCTCAACACTCAACTGCTTTCCCCTTGGAATACCTGTTGCCGGAGTACGATTATATTTCCAGCTTTACTGTTTATGATCTATATGCTCCAAATTCATCCGCATTAAAAATAGTTATAAATTGCAGGGCTAACATATAAATAATGTTTTGTCATAAATTTGTTGTTTTTTACTGGCTATGATATAATGACGTCATCAATACTATATTGAATACGAAAAAGAATTTACATGAAACTGTTGAATTTTTCGCGTTGAATGTATTAAGGGATACATTTCAAGATATTAAAAATAAAAAACATAAGTGTGTACAATATTTATCGCGAAATATCTAATTATATTGTATAAAAATATTCATCATGAATATATCATTTTATTTACTATTTTTTATTGATTTTTTACTTTTGGTGGTGATGATATGTTTATAGGCAACATAAACTTTAGTCAAATCTTTAATAAACCCGAAACAACGGCCATGTTGTTAGAAAAAGAACATTTATTTCAAGAATCAAGCGAACATCCCATACATTATCCTCATTACCCTTACGCGCTGGAGGAACAGCTTTACCAAGCTATTATAGACGGTGATACGGAAAAAATTGAACGCATCGGATATGAGTATAGCACCTATCCCTCTTCTGTGCTGTGTCAAAATAACTCAATCCGGTCTTTAAAAAATTATTTGATATGTAACTGCGCACTCATTACGAGAATTGCTATACGATCCGGCGTAGATGAAAAGTATGCTTACTTTTTAAGCGACTTATATATCAATAAGATTGAATCGCTCACTACCGAAGAAACTCACTTGAATTTAAATGCGATGATGATCCTTGACTTTATGACTCAAATAAAAAACAGAGTAGCTTCTAATATCAGTCACTACTCAGCTTTAACCAAAAAGGTAATCGGATATATTACCGAAAATCTATATACGCATTTTACTTTAACTGACGTAGCTGCTTATGTAAAGGCCAATAGCAGCTACCTATCCAGAACTTTTAAACAAGATGTGGGAATTAATTTCACCCAATATATTCATACCAACAGGGTCAAAAAGGCCCAGCATTTACTATTGTTTTCCGACTTATCATTAGTTGAAATCTCTACTCAATTAGGCTATGCCACCCAAAGCCATTTTAATAAAATTTTTAAGCAAATAACCGGTATGACGCCTAAGCAATTTCAGCACAATCATATTGGTACAAAAACTTAAATACAAATACGAATGTTAACCATCAAACCTAGCTTTATACCTCTATCCTTCAATGATTTTTACATATGCCTTTCTACGCCGCGGACCGTCAAATTCGGTAAAATAGATGCCCTGCCACGTACCTAATAATAATCTGCCGTTGCTAATAATCAGGTGCTGGCTAAAGCCCATCAGGCTCGCCTTAATATGGGCAGCAGAATTGCCTTCCATATGCAGGTAACGGTCGTCAAAAGGAATAACTTTGTTCAATACCTTCAGCATATCATGTACAACATCCGGATCGGCATTTTCATTAATGGTTAATCCTGCTGTGGTATGGGGCACATAGACATAACAGATGCCATTCTGCACACCACTTTTCAATACACAGTCTTTTACCTTAGACGTGATATTCACAAATTCAGTGGTTGTTGCCGTCGGCACAACTAATTCATATAACATCCGTCCTTCTCCTTTCAGCTTTTGTTAAAGATAACCAACTGCAATCTTAAAATACTATTTACATAGACAACAATGATCCTGCGTTTTTTTATATACATATAAATGCAATTCTAAAGTTGGGTATCTATATTTTATGATTGCTCAGATACCCTCTTTTTATTTAGACAAAATAAAACTGTGAAAAACTCTTTCAATCTGATCGGATGTTTGCCGTATCAACGGACTAAAAAAGCAAAGCATGCCGGAGCATGATTTGCTTATAAAGTTCTATCCTCAATCAACCGGCTTTTTGCCGATAATAGGTCTTATAATATTCTACAATTAATCTATCCAGCTTCTGACTCACACGTAAAATTCTTTTTGAAGTAGGCGCTTCAATTTCTAATAACTTATTCAGCAGACATCTCATCATTGCAATTTTTCTTTGTAAGTTTTCTCTTTTGTCCGTCATGTAAGTCATCCTTTCTTAAATTTATTAGAACGAATACCACCTAATCTTTTTTACATACCCGGCTTCTGCTTTTGCATTGAAAAATAGTAAAAATACACTTTTTTCTCATTTAAAAACATAAATCAAAAAATAAATGCCATTCACCAATTCTTTCTATTTAATATTTATTATACACCTTTTGCACTAATATTGGAATAGGAAAAGCCACATTAAGATATATAACTTTAATCTTTGTTAATTATCTCTAAAAAACACACGGCATAATACCCCAATATATGCAAAAAACTCCATAAATCTAACAATTTATGGAGTATTTGTGGCTGCGGGATCAGGATTTGAACCCGAACAAAGTGAGTCAGAGTCACTCGTGCTACCATTACACAATCCCGCAATATCTGTATGTAGTTTATAGATACCTAACTTTAAAAGCGAATTTATATTTACACAAAAAACGCAGAATCATCGTTGTTTGTGTAAATAGTATTTTTAGGTTTAAAGTTGGTTATCTTTATCTTACCCTGTTATCGCCAACCTATGCGCCGTCACTTTTTACAATCGCTAAAACAATGATACAACGGCTGCAAAAACGCATGGTGCCGAAGGCGGGACTCGAACCCGCACGACCGGTTGGCCACTACCCCCTCAAGATAGCGTGTCTGCCAGTTCCACCACTTCGGCCTTTGACTATTATTTGCTGCCGGTCACGACCGACAAAAAGTATTATAGCAGGTTCATCCCGGGTTGTCAATACCTTTTTGCGAGTCAAGGGGACGGTTCTTCTGACTCATTTTTCGAAAATGAGTCAGAAGAACCGTCCCCTTGACTCTAATGTTTATTCTCTATTTCTTTCATGACGTTGTCAATAAATTGATCTACCGGCTGTGCGCCCTGATCTCCTTCTTTTCTTGAGCGAACCGCAACAGTTTGCGCTTCCATTTCTTTATCCCCTATGACAAGCATATAGGGCACTTTTTCCAGCTGTGCTTCCCTGATTTTGTAGCCGATCTTTTCATTTCTCAAATCTGCTTCAACACGAATACCCTTCTTTTCAAACTTGTCTTTCAAAGATAATACGTACCCGTGATGCTTCTCTGCAATCGCGAGGACCTTTACCTGCACCGGGGCCAGCCACGTAGGAAATGCACCCGCATATTTTTCAATAAGCATTGCCAGCGTTCTTTCGTAACATCCGATAGAGGTCCTGTGGATGATGATGGGACGCTTCTTTTCATTGTCATGATCCACATAGGTCATATCAAATCGTTCGGGAAGGGCAAAATCCATTTGCACGGTTATGATGGTATCTTCTTTTCCATGAACATTTTTAAACTGAATATCCAGTTTAGGGCCATAAAAAGCGGCCTCACCTTCCACTTCCCTATAGTCAATATCCAGGTTATCCAAGATATTTTTCATTTTAGCCTGTGTTTGCTCCCAGGCTTCCGGATTATCAATGTATTTTTCTCGATTATTCGGATCCCATTTCGAAAATTGATACCAAATGTCATTTTCAATCCCTAAGGCCTTCATCATATCGTTAATCAAATCTACTACGCCTCTGAATTCCTCTTCAACTTGTTCCGGCGTACAAATCAAGTGTCCTTCCGAAATCGTAAATTGCCTGACGCGAATTAACCCATGCATCTCTCCCGAAGATTCGTTTCTAAATAGTGGGGAGGTTTCCGCATATCTTATGGGCAGATCCCGATAGCTTCTTGGTTTGGATTTATAAATCATAAATTGAAACGGACAGGTCATGGGACGAAGGCCCATAACTTCGTCGTCTTTTTCCTCATCTCCCAATACAAACATCCCGTCCTTGTAATGATCCCAATGCCCGGAAATCTTATATAAATCACTTTTAGCCATAAAGGGTGTCTTGGTCAGCAGATAGCCTCTTTTTTCTTCTTCGTCTTCTACAAAACGCTGCAGTATTTGAATGACTTTTGCGCCTTTGGGCATGATAAGCGGTAACCCTTGTCCCACAGAATCCGCAGTCATAAATAACTCTAACTGCCTGCCCAATTTATTATGATCTCGCTTCTTTGCCTCTTCCAATTGATGAAGGTATTCTTCCAATGCACTCTTTTTTATAAAAGAAGTGCCGTAAATCCTCTGCAGCATTTTATTTTTTTCGCTGCCTCTCCAATAAGCGCCGGTAGCGCTCAACAGCTTAAATGCTTTGATTTTACCCGTTGAAGGCGCATGGGGACCGGCACACAAATCTACAAACTCTCCTTGCTTATAGAAGGATATGTCCGCATCTTCGGGCAGGTCTTCAATCAATTCCACCTTATAATCTTCCCCTTTTTCCTTCATGAGCGCAATTGCTTCTCCTCTGGGAAGTTCAAATTTTTCCAGCGGAAGATTTTCCTTCACGATTTTCTTCATTTCCTTCTCAATTTTTTCTAAATCTTCTGCGGTAAATGCCTGTTCACTGTCAAAATCATAGTAATACCCGTTGTCAATCGCAGGGCCAATGGCCAGCTTTGTATCCGGAAATAACCGCTTGACGGCCTGGGCCAAAATATGTGAAGAGGTATGTCGGAATGCATGACGCCCTTCTTCGTTCTCAAAGGTCAATAAGCTTACCTCGCAGTCGCTATTTAACGCATAGCTTAGCTCCTTCACTTCACCGTCCACCTTGCCCGCAAGTGCCACTCTGGCCAATCCGCTGCTTATGCTTTCCGCCACTTCCTTAATGGTCGCACCCTTCGGATATTCTTTCACCGAACCGTCTTTTAAAGTAACCTTAATCATGCCGTATCATCCTCTCTTTCATCATTTTAAGTTCTCCATTCTTAAACAAACTATTGCACTGGCATATTATTCTCCAATGTTATACAGTGTACTCCTGATTTCCCTGCCTAAAAAGATAAAAACTCCCGTCCCTTATCGTAAGGGACGAGAGTTGTATTTCCCGCGGTTCCACCCAAATTGTAACCACTTTACCTGCTTTATCGATTGTAACGTCATCAACGGAAACATCAAGCTCCGAGGCGGTCTTCGGTCATGCATACCTGACAGCACTTCCAGCCGCGGTGCCGTCTCTCTTAAGGCTGTATATAACCTACTCTTCTCTTCATTGCTTTACATGCCTATATTAACTTTTATTGTTATTATAATTTCATACGCTCCTATTGTCAAGATGAATATTTAAAAAGACCTCACCCTTTCATGACAAAACAAAAGAACTAACAGTACCGTTCCTGTCAGCTCTTTATAAAAAGGAGAAAAAAATGAAAAAAATTAATTTGTTTAGTATTGTTTGTTGGCTGTGGTATGTTTATATAATAGCATGTTTCAAAAAATTTTGTAATGCTATTAATAAACAAAAAAATATTTATTATGGCTTCTTTATTTATGCAATATTACAATGGTGCATTGTGCCTAGGTTTGTGGCCCTATAAAGTGTGTATTGTATACAACTTTCGGAGTAGATTCGAGGCAAAAAAAAAGATTGACAATTCCGATTCTGTCAATCTACATCATATATTAAAAAGGAGAAAAATGAAAAAATTTAATTGTTTATTGGCTGTGGTATGTTAATATTATAACATGCTCTCTAAAAAAATGATATTCATGGAATAACTCAAAAATAAGAATTTTACGTAATATAATTGTTGAAAATGACTAAAATAGTGGGGAGATGGGGGTGGGGAGTGGGGAGGAAAAAGAGAGTTCCATAGGGGGGAGCCTATGGAACTTTTGTATAGCTATTAACCGTATAATTGGAACATACAGGAGGCTTCGTTTCTCTCCTCCCCACGCCCCACTCCGCACTCCCCACTAACTCTAATAATTTTCTCTCGCTTTATAATGGGTATGCAGCAGTTCATGGGATTTATGTCCGCAAGGTTCACCAAGGTACTCTTCATACAATTTCTTGATAAACGGATTTTCATGAGACTTACGAACCGGTAAGCTTCGGTCTTCATCGTAAATGGCTTTGGCCCTTTCCGCTCTTAAGTCTATATCCATCCTAACCTTAGCAGGTTGAATCGGCTGTCCGCCGCCGGTTACACATCCACCGGGACATCCCATAACTTCTATAAAGTCATATTGTGCTTCTCCTGCCTTCACCCTATCCAGCAGCTTTCTCGCATTGCCGAGACCGTGAGCAACCGCAGCTCTAATTGTCTTGCCCGGTAATTCAATCGTTGCCTCTTTGATCCCTCCAAGTCCCCTTACAGCTCCGTATTCAATGCTGTCAATCGATTTCCCCGCAAGAATTTCGGCAACTGTTCTCAAAGCGGCTTCCATAACACCGCCGGTCGCACCGAAAATGACACCGGCACCGGTCGCATCTCCAAAAGGATTATCAAAGGCTTCGTCGGCCAATGCGGTAAACTCAATCCCCGCCTCCTTAATCATTCTGGCAAGTTCTCGGGTCGTAACAACCGCATCTACATCCGGCGTACCGGTTGCGGCCAGCTCTTCTCTTTGGCTTTCGAATTTCTTAGCAGTACATGGCATGATCGATACCACATAAATTTTTGAAGGATCGATTCCTTCCTTCTCGGCATAATAAGATTTTATAATTGCACCGAACATCTGATGCGGTGATTTACAGGAAGATAAATGATCCAAGAATTCCGGATAATTATGCTCACAGAATTTAATCCATCCCGGACTGCAGGATGTAATAAGGGGTAATGTGCCGCCCTCCTTGATCCTGTTTAATAATTCCGTTCCTTCTTCCAATATGGTTAAATCGGCCGCCGTATCCGTGTCAAATACTTTAGCAAATCCCATTTTTCTAAGGGCCGCTACCATTTTGCCCGTTACCCTTGTTCCGATAGGCATTCCAAATTCTTCGCCCAAGGCAACCCTAACCGCAGGAGCAGTTTGAACCACTACATGCTTTTCCTCGTCCGCAAGGGCTTCCCAGACTCTATCCGTATCATCTTTTTCTCTTAATGCACCTACCGGACATGCTATAATACACTGGCCGCACATTGTACAGGGCACTTCACTCAACGGTTTGTTAAATGCAGATGCAACAATGGTGTCAAAACCTCTTTCTTGTGCGTCTATAACGGAAACCGTCTGAATATTTTTGCAAACCCCTACACATCTTCGGCAAAGTACACATTTATTAGGGTCCCTTACCACCGAAGGAGAGAAATCATCCAAAGGAAGTTTATACGTTTCTCCCTCAAACCTGATATCCTGAATATTCAAGTCTTCAGCCAGCTTTTGCAGTTCACAATTTCTGTTTCTGATACAGGTTAGACATTTTCTGTCATGGTTTGACAAAATCAATTCCAACGTTACTTTTCTGGCTTCTCTTACGGAAGGGGTATTAGTCTTAATCTCCAAGCCTTCGGATACGGGATATACACAGGCTGCTTGCAGACTTCTTGCGCCTTTTACTTCTACGACACATATTCTGCAGGCCCCTATTTCATTGATCTCTTTCAGATAACAAAGTGTCGGAATATCTATATTTGCGCTTTTCGCAGCTTCAAGTACCGTATAGGTTTTCGGCACTTGTATTTTTTGGCCGTTAATTTTTATATTTACCATTTCGCTCATTTTCCTCATCCCCTTTCTTAGTAGTTTTTGAATATAGCCTTAAACGGACATTTCTCCATACAAATACCGCATTTTACACAGCTATCGGTGTCAATGATATAAGGTTTCTTCCTCTCTCCGCTAATTGCGTCCACCGGACATTGTTTTGCACAAATGCCGCACCCTTTACACAATCCTGCATCTATGGTATAGGCGAGGAGTGATTTACATACGCCTGCAGGACACTTCTTCTCCTGTACGTGTGCAATATATTCATCTTTAAAATATCTCAAGGTGCTGAGTATCGGGTTGGGCGCAGTCTGTCCGAGTCCGCACAAAGCCGCAGCCTTTACATTATTGCATAAGGTTTCGAGATTTTCGATGTCTTTCATTGTTCCGTTACCGTTTGTAATCTTTTCAAGGATCTCCAGCATTCTTTTGGTTCCGATTCTGCAGGGAGAACATTTTCCACAGGACTCATCCACCGTAAACTCCAAAAAGAATTTAGCAATATCAACCATACATGTATCTTCATCCATAACGATTAATCCGCCGGAACCCATCATAGAACCGATTTCCATCAATGAATCATAATCAATAGGGGTGTCGATCAACTCGGCAGGAATACAACCGCCAGAAGGTCCGCCTGTCTGCGCAGCCTTAAATTTCTTACCGTTAGGAATACCGCCGCCGATTTCTTCAACGATTTCCCTAAGGGTCGTACCCATCGGAATTTCCACCAAACCGGTGTTTTCGATTTTACCCCCCAGGGCAAATACTTTGGTACCTTTACTTTTTTCCGTACCGATACCTGCAAACCATTCCGCACCCTTTAATATAATCACCGGGATATTGGCATAGGTTTCAACATTATTTAATAATGTCGGCTTCGCCCATAGACCTTTTACTGCCGGAAACGGCGGTCGTGGCCTAGGTTCCCCTCTATAGCCTTCAATTGAAGTCATAAGCGCCGTTTCTTCACCGCAGACGAATGCACCGGCCCCCAATCGGATTTCCAAGTCAAAACAAAAGTCCGTTCCGAATATATGATCACCTAATAAACCGTATTCTTTCGCTTCCTTGATAGCAAGCTCCAATCGCTTAACCGCAATCGGATACTCTGCTCTAATATAGATATATCCCTGATTCGCACCAACAGCGTATCCCGCAATTGCCATGGCTTCTATGACACTATGAGGATCACCCTCCAATACACTTCTGTCCATAAAGGCACCCGGGTCCCCTTCGTCGGCGTTACAGGCAACATACTTTTGATCCCCTTTCGCTTTTGCGGTAAACTCCCATTTCAATCCGCTAGGGAATCCGCCGCCCCCTCTGCCTCTTAATCCGGATTTTTTAATGATGTCGATCACCTGCTCCGGCGTCATTTCGGTCAATACGTTGCCAAGGGCCTTATATCCGTCAAAGGCAATATATTCCTCAATATTTTCAGGATTAATCACACCGCAATTTCTCAAAGCAACACGCAGCTGTTTCTTATAAAAATCTACTTCATTAAGAGACTTGATCGTATCTTCATCCGCAATGGTTTCTTGATATAAAAGTCTCTTGACAATACGTCCCTTTAACAAATGTTCTTCAACAATGTCTTTAATATCTTCAACTTTTACTTCACTATAGAACGCACCTTCGGGATATACAACAATAATCGGTCCCAGTGCGCATAAACCGAAACATCCGGTTCGAATCACTTTTATTTCTTTCTCAATTTCATACTTTTTTAATTGTTGTTCAAACTCTGTAATAATTTTCTCGCTGTTTGACGAAGCACATCCCGTACCACTACAGACGAGTACATGAGATCTTGCAAAATCCATTGAACACCCTCCTTTTCTAATTTTTATTTATCTGCCGCACCGATCGTATATTGTATACACGCATTGCCGTTAACAATGTGCTCGTTAATAATCTGTACCGCTTTTTCCGGCGTCATGCTGACATAGGTGACTTTTTCTTCCCCCGGCACATAGACTTCAACAACCGGTTCCAATCTGCATACCCCGATACATCCGGTCTGCGCAATGGTAACATCTTTTAAATTTCTCTTTGCCGCTTCTTCCATAAAAGCATTCAGCACCGGCCTTGCACCAGCCGCAATACCGCAAGTGGCCATACCGACAACAATCCTAATACCTTCTTGACGCTCTGTCCTTAAATCAACCTTTTCTTGTGCTTTTTTTCTAATTGCTTCTAACTCAGCCAAGCTTTTCACTATTCTACACCTCCATATAAACTTTCTATACCTTCACGACAATAGTCCCTTATCCACGAAATCACTTCTATATTATTAATACTAACTTCCCCAAGAACCTTTTTGATCTCGCACGTATCAAATTCAAAATGCTTTTCCCCCATCCTGTGATGGTAGACAAAATCAATGGCCGGATTACATGCAACCAGGGAAACAATTGTTTCGACCATATCTCCAAGAGGGGCACGGTCAATATGGCCGTATGCAAACCATGCCTTAACCTTTGTACCTTCTCCTTGCACCGAGGATATTTCCAGGCCTCCGTCACAGCCTTCCGCCGCTGCTTTTAGTAAAGAAATACCCAATCCGACTTTACGGGTCGTTCTTGTCGTCGCAAAGGGATCAGATACGGTTTTTAATAACTGAGCATCCATACCCTTTCCGTTATCTTCTATTATAAATGCCAAAAGATCTGCCTCAATATCTACCGTAACATCTATCCGGATTAAATCGGCACAAGCAGAAATTGAGTTCTGAACAATGTCTAAAATATGCAGTGAAAGTTCTTTCATATCTTTCCACGCCTTCTGCTTTCTACTTCATATATTTTTCCAATATTCCTTCTACGTCCTCAGTTTCCAGCTTGCCATACACATCATCGTTGATTGTCATCACCGGTGCCAGACCACAAGCCCCTATACAGCGAGTCGCCTCCAGTGAAAACAGCCCGTCTTCCGAACATTCGTCAACATTAATTCCTAATTTTTCTTTGACTTTATCAATAATTGGACCGGCCCCTTTTACATAACATGCCGTCCCTAGACAGACACCAATCTTATACTTTCCTTTGGGATTCAAAGAAAACTGGGTATAAAAAGTAATGACCCCATAGATCTCCGTCAAAGACACATCCAATCCCTCTGAAACAATTTTTTGAACTTCCAAGGGCAGATAACCGTAGATTTCTTGCGCTTCATGAAGTACAGGAATAAGGGCCCCTTTCGTATCTTTATGCTTCTCAATGACCTCTAACAATTTTTGCTCTTGTTCTTTTGTACCGACAAAAGTGCAATTTTGCTCACCCATTTTAAACCTCCTTACATTTCACTTTAAATTTGTTAAACAGCCTACGACATATTTGATGTCGTTCAAAGTTTCTTAAAAACTTCTTGTGTCTATAAGACTTGCTTAAAAACTTTGATACAAATTTAACATTTTTTTATTTCTCCTTTATTATAACAAGTAATTGTTAAAAAATCTACATTTCAAGTTAAATTTTTTGTTATTTTTTTAACCGGAACCATTGGCTAAACACAGCTGATATGGGATACTCATGAACCTCACCGGCCCCTGACAAGCGTCCCTTTTGTATGATTCAGCAGATATTTGAAGTCAGCATCTGCAGCAGCAAAGCTGCTGATTTAGAGGCGAGTTCAAGAAAATGACGGGCTTCCGAAATATCTCCCAGATGATGGGCATCGGAATTATGAATCATTTTGTATCTCCTTAGATAGGCATGTTTTTCTAACAATTCACTTACCTTTGCATTTTTCGATACCTCTATTGTGGTAAAGTTCATGTCTTCGGATATAAAGCCCAGGTTCGAGATAATGCTAAATGCATTTCTGTCAATATGAGCGGGGATGACTGCCCCCCTCAGTTTTTCTGCTTCTTTTTTGACATTGTCTACGGTTAAAGAGGTTGCCGTTAATAACAGCCTTGCCTCTTGACCAACGATTTCATCCCTGCTGTTATACAGTATTTGACTTCCAAAGATATCCGCCCTGTTTCGCATATCCGGCAAGTGGTCGAATACGAGCTGCTGCATTTCATGGGCAGCCGTGACATCGGGAAAAAGGCACAGCAAATGGACCTCTTCCGCAGATTCCACTTCCATGCCCGGGATGACAACAATATCCTTGCCCCGGGCACATTCAACCACTGCTTCCACATTGCCTGCATGATTGTGGTCGGTGATGGCAATAAAGTCCAGTCCCTTTAGCAGTGCCATATTTACAATATTATTAGGCGTCATATCTTCATTAGCACACGGCGACAGCGCCGTGTGTATGTGTAAATCGTAGTAATACTTCATCTTACCCTCCACAGCCCCCATCGTTTACATTCCGCGCTTCACCCTATTCATCCATCGTTTTTTTCATGGTTCATTGTGAATTGCTCATGAATCATAACCGCTAATTCATAGGCCTTGGACGACGAAGAAAGAAGGGGAATATTCTCATTATTTGCTTTCACAATCGTCTGTTCATCAATTTTTATATCTTCCGGTACAATCACACATGAAACCTCCGTCAGCAGTGCTACGGCCGCAACATTAACATTGGTCTGCACCGTAATCCACACATTCCCCTTTTGTGCGCGGGACATCACCCAGCTGAGAAGATCGCAGATATAGGCTCCCTGCACCTCTTTGTGCAGACCGCCTTCTCCTGTTACGACCTTTAGATTTAATTTGCCTGCAAGTTCTTTAACAGTCACCATTCAAGCCTCCCTTTTTTTTGTGAACATGTCTGTTAAAATTATATCATATTTAAGTGCTGTCGTGAATAAAACCTTAAAAATAGTTGAGGGCTGAGAGATGAGGGCTGAGAATACCGAGCCAATAGGCTCTAAACAACCCATGATTCATTCTTTATCTTAGCATTATTCAGCATCCCCAAATCCAATCCTTCATTCTTAATCCTTAATTCTTCATTCTTAATTAATTACCCCTTTCTATCAAATCTCTTTGAATAAATTGGCCATTTCAATAGCTGAAACAGCGGCATCATACCCTTTATTGCCCGCCTTTGTCCCGGCCCTTTCAATCGCCTGTTCAAGGGTATCCGTTGTAAGCACACCAAATATAACGGGTACGTCCGTTTCCAGGGATATCCCGGCTATTCCTTTTGACACTTCATTCGCAACATAGTCAAAATGGGGCGTGGCGCCTCTGATCACAGCCCCTAAACAAATGACGGCATCATATTTTTTAGATGCTGCCAGCCTTTTGGCCGCAATAGGGATTTCAAAGGCCCCCGGAACCCATACGAGCTCCATCTCCCCTTCTTCAACCCCATGTCGTTTCAGCGCATCCGCTGCACCGCCGATTAGCTTGTTGACTATAAACTCGTTGAATCGGCCGGCAACAATACCGAATCTTAATCCTTGTGCAATCAACGTTCCTTCATAGGTTTTCATAGTGATACACCCTCCTTAAATGCAAGCATATGACCCATTTTTTGCTTTTTTGTTTTCAAATAGTACTCATTGCTTTCACAATGATTCATTTGTATGGGGATTCGATTCACAATATCAATACCATATCCTGAAATACCCGAGATTTTTTTCGGATTATTGGTCATCAATTGCACCTTTCGGACCCCTAGGTCAGATAAAATTTGTGCGCCTATCCCATAATCTCTCAAGTCATCGGGAAAGCCCAACGCAATGTTTGCTTCCACAGTATCCAGCCCTTCATCCTGGAGGGCATAGGCCTTTATTTTATTGATCAGCCCTATGCCTCTTCCTTCCTGGCGCATGTATAGCAATATCCCCCTTCCTTCTTTCTCAATGGCCTTCATCGCCGCAGCCAGCTGGTCACCGCAATCGCATCTAAGAGATGCGAACGTATCCCCTGTAAGACACTCCGAGTGTACTCTCACAAGCACAGGTTTTTCCCCTGCCACATCCCCTTTTACGAGTGCGACATGGTGTTCACCGTTGAGTTTATTAACATAGCCTGCCATTTTAAAGTGGCCATATCGGGTGGGCAGCTCTGCTTCCGATACTTTTTCCACAAGGCATTCCTTTTTCCTGCGATAGGCAATCAAATCCGCTATCGTAATGATTGTGAGATCATGCTTTTCTACATATGCCATCAATTCAGGTACCCTGGCCATCGTACCGTCTTCATTCATGATTTCGCATATGACACCCGCCGGAGAAAGACCGGCTAATCTTGCCAGATCCACAGCCGCTTCCGTATGCCCTGCCCGTTGAAGCACCCCGCCCTGTTTGGCCGCAAGGGGGAAAATATGTCCGGGCCTGGTAAAATCCCTTGCCGCGGCATTTGGGTCCGTTAACTTCAATATGGTTGCGCTTCGTTCTGCTGCCGATATGCCCGTCGTGCTTTCGGTCAAATCTACGGATACCGTAAAAGCAGTCTTTTTGGCATCCGTATTATGATATGTCATTTGACGAATATCCAATGCGTTCAATCTTTCTTCGGTCATAGGCACACAGACAAGTCCCCGGCCGTATTTAACCATAAAATTAACGGCCTCCGGGGTAACTTTTTCCGCCGCCAGAACAAGGTCTCCCTCATTTTCCCTATTTTCATCGTCAACGACAACAACCATTTTCCCTTGCTTCATATGCTCAATGGCTTCTTCAATGGCGTGAAATTTGTACATATCATTCCCTCTTTCTTATAAAAATCCGTTTTCTTTAAGAAAACCCATATTGACGTATGAACTGTTTTCCGTCTCCGGTTGAGAGGACAAGAGTTTTTCCACATATTTTCCCACCGGATCACATTCCAGGTTCACCTCATGTCCGACTTTTTTCTCTAAAAGTGTGGTCTCCCGCTGCGTCAGCGGAATAATCGAAACCTTAAACATCCTTTTATCCGCATAGGCTGCTGTTAAACTAATGCCGTCTATTGCAACGGAGCCTTTAGGTATGACATAACGCAATATCGCATCCGCCGCTTGAATGGTTACCCAGGTTGCATTGTCCTCTTTTTCAAATGCTCTAATAATGCCGACACCGTCAATATGTCCCGAAACCATATGCCCTCCGAGCCTATCCCCCACACGCAAAGCTCTTTCCAGATTGACCGGACTGCCCTTGCGTAAACCCTTCAAATTGCTCCTTCTCATCGTTTCAGGCATCACATCCGCTGAAAAGCTGTGAGGATTAAATGCGGATACGGTCAAACACACCCCATTGGTGCTGATACTATCTCCCACGCTTATATCTTCCAAGATTTTTTTGGCTCCAATGCTTATTTGAGCCGTTTTGGCAGTCTTTACAACAGATTGTACCATGCCTATTTCCTCAATCATTCCGGTAAACATCAGTGCTTATTCCTCCTCTCCCACCGATAGATATTTGGCTGCTGAATATAATCACACATCCACATATCCTTCTATCATCATATCCCGTCCAAAGGATCTTACCGTCATGTCTTTCAATACAAATGCATCCTTCACATAACTTTTGCCTTCACCGCCTACCGGCGTTTTGGCGCAAGTGCCGCCTATGATTTTAGGCGCTATAAACGCCATGATTTTATTTACGATGCCCTTATCCAACGCACTATAATTAAGGACACTCCCCCCTTCTAACAGAATGCTGTCGATCCCTCTTTCACCCAGCGCCTTCATCAAATACGCCAAATCTACTTTACCGTCTTTTACAGGTGTGACCAACACCTCCGCTCCCTTTAGCCGGAGTACTTCAAGCCGATATTGATCCGCTTTTTCCGTAACAGCAATCATGGTCTTTGCCTTTGAATGGACATTGCATACTTTTGCTTCCGGGGGTGTCCTGGCATAAGTATCAACAACGACCCTTACAGGATCCTGTCCGCTCTTTTCATCCAACCTTGTGGTCAGCCAAGGATCATCTTCCAGTACCGTACCAATCCCAACCATTATTGCGGCCACTCGATGTCTTAATTGATGAACGTATTTTCTGGAGGCTTCGCCGGTAATCCATTTTGAATCTCCCGTTTTTGCCGCAATTTTACCGTCCAGTGTCATGGCTGTTTTAAGGATACAAAAGGGGGTTCCGGTGGTGATATAGTGAATGAAAATTTCGTTTACTTTCGTTATCTCCTCTTCCAGCACCCCCGTTATGACTTCTATTTCGTTATTTTTCAAAATGTCTATGCCCTTACCCGCTACCAACGGATTCGGGTCTTTCATGCCTATCACAACCTTAGAGATCCCTTTCTCTACGATCGCCTCAGCACAAGGAGGGGTTTTGCCGTAATGAGAACATGGTTCCAAGGTTACATACAGAACAGCACCTCGTACATCCTCTTTGGCATTTTCAAAGGCATTGATTTCCGCATGGGCTCCCCCATAGTATGCATGATATCCTTCCCCGATAATCCTGCTATCCTTCACAATCACGGCACCTACTAAGGGATTGGGGTTGGTATAGCCCATTCCTAACTTAGATAATGCGATTGCCCTTTTCATATATTCCTGTTCCACAGCATCACCCTCTCAAATCATTTTGGCATCAAAAAGGCCCTGAAAATAATATTTTCAGGGCTTACGGCTCAATCCTATTACAAACATTTTAAACCATACACAGGTCATGACACCTTGTACAGCTTCCATATTCATACTCCTTCTCCCATCCAGACTTTACGGATATCACACTTTGAAAGTGTGCTACCTTTACTGTCGGCCCCGGAATTACACCGGATCAACTGCGCAAGCAGCTCGCGGGCTATACCGCCGGTCGGGAATTACACCCTGCCCTGAAGGACTTCTTTATTCAGTTTTTATTTAAATCCAGTTTAACAATGATGCTAACTTATGTCAAGCGTATTTTAAAACTTATTCTTCCTCTTTTCTAAAGGCAGGAGGCATTTTACTTTCCAGATCCATCATTTCCTTTGTTAAGGTTCTCACTTTCTCCCTCAACATAAAGATACAATCCGTCTCCGTTGCAAAGCCTCTCACAATATCTTCCGCAAGGGCGCGGCAGCTCGGCGAACCGCAGGAACCGCAGTCCAGTCCCGGCAGCTCTTTGTAGATTTCTTCAAGAATTTCCATCTTTTTCATGGCCTCTATCATATCGTTATCCAATTTCATAACCGGCCGATAGGTGACATGGTTGGTCCATGCGATATCGATTGCATCTAAATACGCGGACTCTTCCACCGAATCCCTTTTATCATTCAATGCTGCTATCTGCCGGACCCTGTTTTTCGCTACAAAGTTATTCTCCACAGTGAGAGGACCGCCTACACATCCGCCCGTACAGGACAACGCTTCAACAAAATCCATATCGGATAATTTATCATTTTCCAATTCTTCCAGCACTTTAATGACATGATGAATACCGTCCACGCTGATATTTTTTTCGTCTCCCAATGCTGCGCTTTCGCCGCCGCTTTTTGCCCAGCAGATCCCCCTCATTCCCGATGTGGAAAGCTTTTCAACGTCATCTATTTTACCCAGAATGGCAGCCAGCTTCAGGCAGACATCCTTCATGGCAATAACACCATCTACAAAAGAATTGTCGCTGCCCACCGGCACCTTTGTGCTGGTCATCTTGGCCGCACACGGCGTAATGAAAAACACGCCTATTTCTTCCTGTTTCAAGCCCGTTTGAAGCGAAATTTTCCGTTTTGCCAGCCGTGCCGCTACTTCCATCGGTGATTTGATCGGTATAATATGATCAATCAGATTGGGAAACCTTACCGAAATCAGCCGGACCACCGCCGGACATGCAGAAGATATGGCCGGCTTTTTGACCCGCCCCGACTCAAAAAAACGTTTAGTGGCCAATGATACGACTTCTGCCGCCCGGGCAACCTCAAAAACATCATCAAAACCAATTCTCTTTAATCCGGTAAGAATCATATCAATATCCCATACGTTTTTAAACTGCCCGTAGAGTGTGGGGGCCGGTAAGGCAACCCTATATTGATAATTGAAAATATCTTCAAAGGGGTCCGTAACGGCCTTTTTGGCATGATAAGGGCATACACGGATACATTCACCGCAATCGATGCATCTTTCCTTAATGATCTTCGCTTTTCCGTTCCTCACCCTTATGGCTTCGGTAGGACATCTTTTGATACAATTTGTACATCCTTTGCATTTTTCCTTCTCTAATCTAACTGAATGAAAATATTCAGACATACTCATCACACCTTCTAATATCTTAAACGCCTCAATTATTTTACACTGAGCTTCGGTATCTTACGTCTTTACAATCATCTCTACGGTTGTGCCTTTTCCTACTTCAGAACGAATATGCATTTCATCGGTATAACTCTTCATGTTCGGAAGACCCATACCCGCTCCAAACCCCAATTCCCTGATCTTGTGAGGGGCAGTAGAATACCCCTCCTGCATGGCCAGATCGATATCGGGAATACCGGGACCTTGATCCTGCAATATCATTTTGATTTGTGCAGGGGTGATTTCAACCTCGACCGTACCGCCTTGTGCATGTATGACCATGTTGATTTCTCCTTCATACATTGCAATGGCAACCTTACGCACCACCTGAGGATCGAACCCTAATTGCTTTAACACCTTTTTGACATTGCTGGACGCCTCTCCGGCCAAAGAGAAATCCTCTCCGTCCACCTCGTAATGTAATCTAATCACCTTATTATTCTCTGCCATATGCACCTCCATTAACGCTCAACGATGTTAGAACCGTTCATGAGTCCTTCATGATACAAACGTCCACATGATACATATAAAGGATATTTTGTTGTCAGCAAGATCATGTCTTTTTCTTTTGCCAGTTCCAGAACCTCTTTTCCGGGAACCTTTCCTCTTACAAATGCAATCGCCCTAATATCCATCATTTCTGCAGTTCTTATAACCTGGGGATTCACCAATCCCGTCAGTAACAGCACACGGTCTTTTACAAAAGCAAGAACATCACTCATCAAATCACAACCACAGGCTGATAAGACATCCATCTCTAAAAATTCTTCACCGACAAGCACCTCTGCTTCTAAAATTTCTTTTACCGTCTCCAGCTTCATATACTCAGCCCTTTCAAATTGATCCACCCATTCTCATCATATGGATACCGAATTTTAAAACCGCATTGATATTTGAACAAAATTCGTCCAAATATACTTTAAGATTGCAGTTCCTTATCTTTAAGGATTAAAACATCTGTACTATCAAATACGATGCGCTCCCGACACAAGGCAGAGAACCCTCATATGCCGAAGCTGTAAACCTCCTAGCCGCCTGCTGCTATGGGCGTAATAAATACCCTCGTAACCATGTAGCCCAAAAGTATGGTAAACAGCGGAATCATGATATAAAAGAAAACAATAAACCGTCTCTTTTCTTTTTTCTGCAATTTATATTTTGCCACTCTGCTCAATCTCAAACGACTAACCTCTCTTTGGTAAAATGATCATCCAATATATAGATTATAACACATTTCCATGCATTTAAAAACAACCTCTGCGAAAACCTAAAAGGATTTCACAGAGGTTGTCCTCACTAACTCACCTTAAGAAGCTTTACAGGCGGCCGCCGCTTCGCTGGCTGCCGAAGCAGCATCCGGGGTATAAATATCCGCCCCTATACTCTCACAGAAACTACCGGTTACCGGCGCTCCTCCTACCATAATCGTAACGTTATTCCTGATCCCTTCTTTTTCAGCATGCTCTACCACATGCTTCATTTCGGTCATTGTTGTCGTCAGCAGTGCCGAACAGGCAATAATTTGAGCGCCTTGCTCTTTAGCCGCACTAATAAAGGCTTCCGGCGGAACATCAATGCCCAAATCGATAACTTCTAACCCTTTGCCTTCCATCATCATTCTAACAAGGTTTTTGCCTATATCGTGAAGATCACCTCGCACAGTGCCAAGGATCACTTTCCCAACCGCTTCCACACCTTCGGAAACCAATAAAGGCTTTAATAATTCCGTGCCGGCATTCATGGCCCTTGCCGCAATCAGCACCTCCGGAACATAGACCTCATTGTTCTTGAACTTTTCTCCGATAATATTCATCCCGGATAGAAGTCCTTCGTCAAGAATTGTTTTAGCCTCTATACCCTCATCAATAGCTTTTTGAACCAATTCCTTTACGTTTTTTGCCCTTCCTTTCTGTAGAAATGCGGAAATCTCGTTTAAAATACTCATCATGATTCCTCCCTTATTTATAAAAACGTCTTTAGCCTTCGGGCACATCCGCGGCCTTTAGCTTTCCTCTGGACTCCCGGAACTTACCGGGGCTTAACCCTGTGATTCTTTTAAATACTTTTGAAAAATAGCTCTGATCTTCAAATCCCACCAGATTTGAAATATCCACCAAAGCAATATCGTCATCCAGCAATAATTTCTTACTCATCTCAATTCTGATACGATTCAAATAGGCGCTGAAATTAACTTTCATCTCTTCTTTAAAAATCTTGCTAAAATAGGACGGACTCAAAAAAACATGGGAAGCTGCTTCTTCCAAGGAAAGCTTCTTCATATAATTTCTTTTGACATAATCTACCGCTTTATAGATAACATCCACATGCTTGACATCGGTAAAATTGAATACGCAATCCGTAAATCTTACCATTATCTTTGACAGCCAATAAGCAAGTTCTTCCACTGCCTCAAAACCGTCAATCTGATTCAGATACTGATAGTTTAACCCGAATATCTGCTCTGCATCCGCACCGCCCTCCAAGGCCGCTCTGGATAACAGGACGACAAGCTCCAGTACTCGGGCCTTTATGACATCAAAATTTCTGCCTGTGGAAAAAAATATATACCCCAGTATTTCATTTAAAATTTTCTGTGAACCTGCTTTATCCCCCATCGATATCAACGTCAGCAATTCTCTTTCCTTCTCTAAAGGATAACCGGACCGGGCATTTTCCGTCCCGTCCTTCTTCTTCATATCATGTATATATTCGGATATATTCGACTGCTGCCGGTGCAGGGCCCGCTTTTCAACATATTGCGAAGATTGAACACCGGAAATATGTGCAGCCACCATAAACAATAGCTCCGATAATTCACTGACAATCTCCGGCTGAATAACAGGGATATCGCCCGTATATTTCTTTAATCCCTCAATCTCTTTTTCCGCAATATTGTTTTTCCTGATAATATCATCCATCAAAAACTCTTCCGGTTCGACCATCAGCACCGGACCGCCTAATACCGCACCTCTCATCATCCCTTCGGCGAAAAGGGGCGAGGCCCAATGAACCAGTCCCATCGGACAAAAGAATATATATTTACCTCCGAATCTCTCGGCCTGGTAACTGCCATATAAGTGCACCTTGGGGCAGCTTAAACGGTTTTTTGAAATACTTTGTATCCTTTTACAAAACCTACAGGCTCCACCGCCCCCATCGGTATCGTAGAGGGTCTCACCCTGAGCATCTATAATAATACAATTAACGCCCACCGCGCGACTGTAGGTCTCTACACATTTTTTGGCTTTCTCCAGATCAAATCCAACATCATCTTGTTTCATGAAGTATGTCATTACCTCACTCTTTCCAATCCCGAGCAACACCATTGCTTTCTGCACCAAACCGTGTGCTCCGGCAAAATTTAGGAAAAGTGCGTTTCACAATATATAGGATACCCAACTTTAGAATAGTATTTTTAGGTTTACAGTTGGCTATCTTTAATAATATCTTTGAGAAACATACCCTTTATGTTAAAAAGCACTTATAATCCTTTATCAATATTGTATCAAATCATCAATTTTATGTAAATATAGTGGGCGCACGTATATTTTTACATTTTTGGTTAGTGTATGGCGCGTTTTATCGCTCAAAGGAAATCATTTCTCAACGTTATTTAAATGCATGTAAAAGTTCGGGATGATCGGACTACACATTTATAGTACTACGTTCTTACAAACCGGTATTGAAAAATCTTAACCTTTTTTGTATTATTTCATGATGATATGTGCGTTTTGCATAAAAAAATACAAATTATCAAAATTGATTTATATCATTTATGCTTAAAATCCGGTAATATTTTAATTAATCTATTGTATAACAAAATGCTCAAACTAAAACAGTGTTTACGTTTAAAAGGAGGAAAATAGTGTGAATTCAAAACAATTGGTGTTGGATGCTTTTTATAACAAGGAAGTAGAACGCACCCCCTGGGTCCCCTTTGTAGGCTGTCATGCGGCCAGTTTAATCGATGTAACGGCAGAGGACTTTTTCAAAAACAGCGATTATATCGTCAAAGGCGTGCAAAAGGCCTATGAACTTTACAATCCTGACGGTCTGCCGGCATTGTTTGATTTGCAGGTAGAAGCAGAAGCAATGGGATGCGAATTAAAATATGCGGCGAACAACCCGCCTTCTGTTGCAACCCACCCGATGGAACAGGGCAAAAAATTAGAAGACCTCAAAATACCCACGGAAAAAGACGGTAGATTTCCTATCGTATTGAAAGCGACCCGAGAAATTTGTCAATCATTAGGTGATAATATCGCCATATACGGGCTGATTACGGGCCCCTTTACCTTGGCCCTGCACTTGATGGGTACGGATATATTCTTTGAGATGATTGATGAACCGGAAAATGTTCATAAACTGATGACCTTCTGCCAGGAAGTATGTATTAACACTTCCAGGATGTATATCGAAGCCGGCGTAGACATTATAGCCGTTGTTGACCCTATGGTTTCCCAGATTTCACCGGACAGCTTTGCAGAATTTGTATCCCCTTATGCAACCGCTGTGTTTGACTATATCAAATCAACGGGAAAAGGCTGCTCTTTCTTTGTATGCGGCAATGCGAAAAACAATATCGAAGAAATGTGTAAATGCAAACCCCATAATATTTCTTTTGATGAAAACATCCCCATGGAATTTGTTAAAGAAATCGCTGTAAAATACGGTGTTTCGATAGGGGGTAATATCAAATTAACCGTTACCATGTTGTTCGGCACGCCGATGGATAATATCAAAGATGCGGAGAACTGCATGGCTATTGGCGGCAAAAAAGGCTTTATCCTTTCCCCCGGGTGTGACATGCCCTTTGCCACTCCTCAAGAAAACGTTAAGGCGGTCACCAGTACGGTACATGGAGAGGTTGGCGAATTTTTGGAATATACAAATGTCTTAGAAGGCATCGAAGTACAACTGCCGGACTATCAAAAGGAAGAACAGGTTATCCTCGATGTCATTACGCTTGATTCCGAATCCTGCGCCCCCTGCCAGTACATGATGGAAGCCGTCAGGGTCGCAGCGGCAGATTTCGGTGATAAAGTGAGATATACGGAGCACAAAATCAAAAATAAGGAAGCGGTCGTTTGTATGCTGAAATTAGGCGTACAAGCCATCCCGACCATCTGTATCGACGGAAAAATCAAATACGTAAGCATCATCCCCGACATAGAACAGTTGAAAAAAAGCATCCGTGAGGCGATAGAAGAAAAATAGTTGGTGGTGGGTAGTGGATAGTGGGTGGTGGTGAGAGATAGCTGGACGGAAGTTTGGACATTTGTAATGTACTGTTATTAATGGTTGGATGATTGCGCTATCCAATTCCAAATATTCACCCGACTAACCAAACACACCCAAAAAAAAGGACCGTAATGCATACCCATTACGGTCCTTCTCTACCCACCACCAACTACCCACTACCCACTAACTTTTACTTTAAACGTCTTAATCTCATAGGGTTTGATTTCAAATTCAAAGCCATGGGGGTGGAAGTCTATTTCGCTTATATTGTTTTCCATTAAGTCACATTCCCATGCTCCGGCCAATGTTTTAAAGAATGTCAGATTTGCCGTGCTTCTTCTGTTATAGCATTCATACAATCTGACAATGATTTCGTCACTGTCTTCCGCTTTTTTGACAACCTCAATCACGACGTTTTCTTGATTCGTTTGAACAAATGAAAGGGCCGCCGGCAAAGTGCCTTCGTGTGCTTTTTCCACCTTTGCATACATGGGACAATTCAATGCGTAAGCCATCGAAACGGTTCCCGCTCTTTTCCAGTCCTCAGCATGGGGATAAAGGGAATAGGTAAAGCTGTGTATTTCTCTATCCGCATCAGGGTTAGGTTCAACTGCAGATTTCAACAGGGTCAGTCTCATCACTCCGTCTTTAATATCATAACCGTACTTGCAATCGTTCATCAAGCTCACACCGTAACCATCCTCAGACAAATCCGCCCATTTATGCGCACATACCTCAAACCTGGCAGTATCCCAGCTGGTATTCCAATGCGTAGGCCTTTCAACATTTCCATATTGAATATCATAGGCAGCTTTATCCGTATGAATATCCACCGGAAAAGCGGTTTTTAACAATATCTGTTTTTCTTTCCAATCAATAACGTTGGCAAAATCTATCCTCGGAAGATCATGATAGATATACAGCTTTTGTACGATTGTAGAATCAAGAAAGCTTTTCTCAATTTTCAAGCACGCTCTTACCGGTCCATTTTCCACGACTTTTATGCTTTGGACATCATTGATTTCCCACATTTTTTCCTGGTAGTACAGATTAATATCCCATGCATCATACGTGATAGGCTTATCCTCAAAAGCCTGCAGTACATTTCCGCGCATCCCTTTTTGCAATACCTGCCGGTTGTTTACTTTATCAAAAATAGACACAATATTTGCATTTTCATCCAATTGAATATCGAAAAATCGGTTTGCCAGGTTTCCGCGGTCAACGGCAATCGGCTCTGCTTGCTCCCGCCTTGCGGCTTTTTCCAGCCTGAACGACTTATACCCCTTGGCCGGAACCTGTTCGGCAAAAAAGATACCCTTCCCATCTTCAACGATTTGTACTGCAATCTTTCTGCCGTCCTCATCGTACACCTCTGCGTCATCGTATCCGTCCGGCAGCTCAAATGCTACTACGTCACTCCTGTCATGGCCTAACGGATTAAATACCACTACCGACGTGTGTTTCAAATCGATCCTCTCAACAATACTGTCCGAAGCCGAATCAATAAGCTGCTGCCCGTCTTCCACCACTTTTATATACTGCTCCAGAGAGTCCTCATATACTTCTTTAATGGAAGAACCGGGGAGTATATCATGAAATTGGTTCAGCAAAATGGTCTCCCATCCTTCATTCAGCTGCCCGGCCGGATATTGCCCCGCCTGTGCCGCATACTTGTTGAGAACAGACAGCCATTCCGCATCCTGATACATCAATTCGCTCTTCCGGTTATACTTTTTGTTCCGCGCCATAGATGTGTAGGTTCCGCGGTGATACTCCAAGTAAAGTTCTCCCACCCATTTCGGGAATTTAGGATTCTCTGCAACCTTCGTTTCAAGCTCCTCGAAAAAGTCAAGAGAATGACCCATTTTCACTTTCGGGCATCCCGGAATACCTTTTTCCATTCTTCTTGCGTTTTCCAGCATTCCTTTTGTGGGACCGCCGCCGCCGTCACCGTGACCGAAACTAATCAGTACATTATCGTTTAAACTCTTTTGCTGATAACGTCTCCACGTTCCCATCACTTGAGAAGGAATCAGGTCTCCGTTATAGGTGGTCCTGTGATCTTCTTCGGCTTCTGCAAAATCACAGGTGGTTATAAAGTGGGTCAAAATGTCCGTACCGTCTATCCCATGCCACATAAAAGTATCATAGGGCATCTTGTTGTATTCGTTCCAACTAATTTTGGTTGTCATAAAATAGTCAATGCCTGATTTTCTAAGGATTTGAGGTAATGCCGCACTGTAGCCGAATACATCGGGCAGCCACAATATCCGATTGTCTACGCCAAACTCTTGTTGGAAAAATCTTTTTCCGAACATCACCTGTCTTACCAGCGATTCACCTGAAGCGAGGTTGCAATCCGCCTCAAGCCACATCCCGCCTTCCGGCTCCCATTTGCCATCGGCTACACTTTGCTTAATGGCTTCATATACTTCCGGCTGATCTTCCTTGATAAATTTGTAAAGCTGCGGCTGGCTGGACATAAACCTATACTCCGGATACTGCTTCATCAAATTGAGTACTGTGGAAAAACTTCTTACCACCTTTTCCCGCGTCTGTGCCAACGCCCACTTCCAAGCTACGTCTATGTGCGTATGGCCTACGCAATGGGCAATCCCATTACTCTCGCCGCAGTATTCCTCATAAAATGCCGTTTCTAAAAATTGGTTGGCTTCCCGCACCGAAACATGATAACTTTCGGAGAAAGGTTTTCTGAGATCCAGTATATTGACGGCTTCATTCAAAAAGTTTAAAATCTTAAACCTTCTCTCATCTTCTTCTCCCAGTAATGTTGCAACATCTAAAGGCACCTTGATGTTATAGTATAATTTTTCAACTTCCCGATCCAATACCGAGAGTTGAGAATTGAGCTCGACCAATCCCGCTTCCATGCCCGAATAAGCATGCAGGGCTATTGCATATACTTCGCCGGCCTTTGCCTTTTCACAAAGGATAATATCCCTATGATTGACATCCAGTCCCTGTACCAGCTCACCATTAACATAGACGAGAAATTGCGGGTTCGTTGCATCCCAGTCCTTTTCTCTTCCGGTAGTCAGCTCGTAAATAACGGTTTGATTTTCAAACCTGTCCGGTATTTTTACTTCCGTTCTAAACCAGTAGTGCTTGTCCAGGCCTCCCCACCTCTGTTCAGGATGAAAGGATTCCCACCCCGTGGTATCCAAACCCGGTGCTTCACCACCCTTAAAATTTCCTTCTTTCATTTTATAGGACAGGATTTTCTCACTGTCCGGATGCATATACTCCGCTAACTCTTCACAAATCCTTTTGACTCTCTGGTCCGTTAAAAACATAGTCATACCTCCGCATTCAATTTGCAGCCTACAGTTCATCGTTCAAGGCTCCCGCGCTTTATGAGGTTTGAACACGGAACTGCAAACTATCCATAGGATTATAGTTATTATATACTAGGAATCGTCGGACTAAAATCTGATAAAAAGACTTATTTTTAATATTTTCAGACATCGTCAAAACAGATTTACACCGAAGACATAGATATCCCCTCATCTTTAATCGCCTTACTTAATATTCTTTCGATAGACCCCGGGCGGATAGCCTTCTTGTGTTTTAAAGAATTGATTAAAATAATATTCACTGGAATAACCAAGCATTTCGGATATTTCCTTGATTGAAAGATTGCTGTCTTTGAGTAATTCTTTGGCCTTCTGATGTTTCTTGTGTATCATCAATCCCTTGGTAGAGATGCCTTTAGCCCTCTCAATGATCCTGCAGACCTGTTTTTCACTCAGGTACATATATTTGGCAACATCCCCGGTTGTAATTGTATTAAAAATATTATCTTCAATGAATTTTTCTATTTGCCCCAGCCGATAATCATCTTCTTTATTCTTCATAGGTATATTGTATTCCGCCGGCGAATCTTCACTCAGCATCCTGGCCACCGTAATAATAATCATCGTCGCAAGGCCCTTAATCTTATTGTAAAATCCTACGTTTTGATAATAGGCCTCATGTAAGGCAGCTTCAAAAAAGCCCATTGCTCCCAGGGAATCTTTCATATTTTTACAATGGGTTTTTTTGAAGATTTCCAACATATGGCGTGCTTCCGAGAATCGATCATCAATAAGTTGAATGTCACAATTAATGCAATACTCAACACATTTTTCCGTTCCAATGCCAATCTGCTGATGGTACACACCGGGGGCCGTCAAGTAGAACTCTCCCGCACCGGCAATAAACGACCCGTTTTCAAGCACCACCTTAGAGCACCCGGCACAAATAAAATGAAACTCATAGGTGGAATGCATATGTGTGTTGATGCACCAATCCCCTTCGTATTCCGCCACCCTAAACCATAAGGTGTCTATCATAAGATTATCAACCGTCATCTTTAAATCAAGTTCCGAAAGCTTTCGAGAAGCAATTCCAAGATCCAAATCCCATATCCCCTTCTCATTTATAGATATCGCACTGTAAAGATAAAATAGTACTCCGGCAACAGGTATTCCAAGACTAAAAAGTAGTTGAGGCCGGTGTGCGTTATCTATATTATATTCTTTATAGGGATATTACTACTTTTTCTTCGAAAATGCAAGATCTCCGGTTCTTTTTCTCCTGCTTCCACCATTTTTTTCTTAGGATTCCGGCTAGTTTGTCGCATATTTCTCTGTATCCTGGCTTTCCGATCAGGTTATTTCTTTCATCTGGGTCCCGGTTCAGGTCATATAAATGCTGCTCAACATAAGCATCACTGCTGCTGTCGTTTTTACCATTTTTATGGGGTGCAGTCACGCCATATTTCCATTGTTTTGTACGAATCGCCCTGCCTACTTGTGATTCACTGATCTGTATAAAGACTTCCTGCGGCCAATCCTCTGCGTTACCTTCTACAAGCTGCTGCAACGGACGTCCCTGCATCATCTCCGGCTTTTCGATCCCCCCGCAGGCCAATAACGTAGGAGGAATATCGATCAAGCCGGTGAGTTCGGATATGACCTTTCCCCCTTCAAACCCGGGTCCATAGGCAATCATCGGGATACGAATGCTATTTTCATGGCACGAACGCTTGTATTCATAATTACGTGTTTTAAAATGAGAACCATGGTCACTGGTATAAAAAATGATCGTATCTTCTGCTATACCCTGACTTTCCAATTCGCTCAACAGCCTCCCCACATTATCGTCAAGGCTTGCACAGCACCCCAAATAGTCGGGATAACTTTCTCTCCAGTCCCCTTCCGTCTGCGCCAGATCCTCTGGCACTTCAAAATCCTTAAATCTTTCCTTTGAACCCTTGGGCCCTTCATACCTGTTCCGGTCATTTTGATGGTGGGGTTCTATATAAGAAATAAATAAAAAGAAGGGATTTTCACGATCTCGGTTACGCAAGTAATCTAAGGCAAAATCTGTTACGCAGTCGGCACGGTATCCCGTAAACTCCACCTTATTCATATCCCCGTCAAACATATATCCGTCATACCCGTGCGAAGTAGATTCAAGCAGGTCGGCTGCCACCCAGTAATCTTTGTATCCCCCTCTTCTCTCCGGTGGAATAGGCTCCGTCTTAAAATCAAATTCACTTCCTGTCGAAGCAAGATGCCATTTGCCTACATATCCCACATCATACCCTGCCTCCGAAAAATAATGGGCAATCGTCTTTTCATCAAGGGGCAACGCAATATTATTTTTATAACAGCCCGTTTCCGTAGCATATTTTCCCGTCTGGATACAAGCCCTGGCGGGACCACATACGGGCTGACAGGTAAATGCGTATTCAAACCGCACGCCCTTTTCGGCCATTTTGTCCAGATGAGGTGTTACATTCAACGGTTGTCCGTAACAACCAACCGTATCCCACCTTTGCTGGTCTGAAAAAACAAACAGGATATTTGGCTTCTTATTTTTTGCTCTCATAACTTTGACCTCCCCAATCTTTTTAAGTTTATCATTTCATCAACCTTTACACGTTTTATATAGATAATAAACAGTAAAGTCTGAACTATAATCGTACTCCAGCAACAGGTATTCCAAGGCTGCAAATAATTGAGGGCTGAGCGATGAGGGGTGAGAATGAACCGCCCACCGTTCATGACACCTGGTTGCTATTTTACTCTCCATCCCTGTTTAGTCATTTTCCACCCTCTGACCTCCGGTTTATCCATACGATTATATTTCTGGTTCTAGTGTTCATCATTTATCGATAACCAACTTTAAAATCGAATTTATATTTACACAACAAACGCAGGGCCGTCGTTAGTTCTATAAATGTATCTTTAGATTGCAGTTGGCTATCTCTAGCTATCCAATAATTTACACGTGTAAATTAATTCTTGAAAATATACCCAAAAATCATATAGCCTATGTTGCTAAGACGTATGACTTTTAGGTAATACGGACATTCGATGTACGCTTTGTGACTGGTTTTCCCCACCGCCTGCCCGCTAAAGACAACGCGTTTTAAACCGTTCCGGTTCTTTGAACAAAATAAGGACGCTGCTCCGTTTTTTGCTCAAAAGTACATACCGCTTTAAAAGACAACTCTAACAGGTTTCTCTAATATTCAACCTGCATGGCAAGCTCATATGGACCGAATCCCCATTGTTGTTGATCAAATCCAGCAAGGCCTGCGCACTTCTGCACCCCATCTCATATAACGGTAAATCCGAGGTAGACAGTCTCGGGTAGCTGTACTTTGCAAAATCCGAGCCTCCCAGTGAAATTACAGCCAATTCTTCAGGTACTTTTATGCCCATCTTATTTGCCAAATAAAGCGTATTAAAAGCAATGATGTAGTTGCTAATAATTATTGCACTTTTATTGCCTTTGTTTTTAAGTACATCGATAATATCTTCATCATCCTGTTTGTTAGGCTCCTCAATACTGATTTGAACCAGCTCTTCCGGGTTCAATCCCACATCTTCAAAGGCTTTCTTTACACCTGAAATCCGCTGTCTCTCCTGCAACGCCAAAGATTTAGGCCCTAGATAAATAAAATGCCTATGTCCTTTTTCGATTAAATACTTTGCAGCCGTGTAACCGCCGTGATGGTAATCTATATCGATACAAGGAACCGTCGGATTGTTGTAATGAAAATCCGCCAGTACAACGGGCATTTTCTTTTTACGAATGACTGCAACTGCATCCTCATTGATCGTTTCCCTGGCGGAAATTAATATAACACCGTCAATTTTTTTTTCCAGATAATATTGATAATACTCCGGATGCTCTTGCTCGTTTGATTTATATGAACACAGGGTAATGCTGTACGCGTGTCTGCCAAGGACGTCTTTGACACCTTTCAACACCTCTGTAAATCTTTGATGTGCAATATGCCAATTGGACAATACACCTATCGACATAGATTGTCCTGTCTTCATGGCCCTGGCAATAGCATTCGGATGATAGCCCAGCTTTTTTGCGGCTTGGAGTACTTTCTGCCTGGTTTCCGGTTTGATTTTAACACGATCTACATTGTTAAGCACATAAGAAACGGTGGCCCTGGAAACATTAGCCTCCTTGGCAACATCCTTGCTTGAAACTTGTTTGTTCATATAACGCTCCTTCTATGGTATTACAGGGATCTACTATCATTATAGCTCATTAGTTTACACGTGTCAATATTTGATTTATAAAATTCAATTTTTCTCAATGCCTATTGAGCAAATTTTTACACAAAAAAAACAATATACTAAGGTATATCGCTTTTCATTCTTAGGCTGCAGTGGGTTATCTTTAGCAAGTGCTTTTTAGATCACTCATACTTGAATATACCTCTATTTTCTTTCCATTAAATATTCACCCAAAACCTGACCTTTATATTTCAACTTCCCGTGAAACTTCTCATAAAATCCGTTTCTTTTATAGAACCTTATGGCCCCTTCGTTTTTTGTATTTACATAAAGATACATTTTGCTATTCTCTTCCGCAATTGCTTGAAGCATTTCCGTACCGATCCCTTTTCCACGGAATCTGCCGTCAACACATAGCGTATGTATATACATCCCGTCATGATCTAATACTCCTCCGAGCATCTTTTGCATTTTCATATATAGGGCCATTTTTCTAATGAAACCGAAAAAACCCATAGCCTTTATAAATCCCTGCCCTGCATTCTTGTCGACCTCTTTTCTCTGACTTACCGGAAATCGTACAATAACCCCGACAAGCTCATTATCAAGCATAGCGCATCTGGTGTATTCGGGTAAAAAATAGCTTTCCGGCATATCAAGGAGTATCTTGATTATCTCCGTTGCATTATTGCCATACACCAAAGCATTCATTTCTTCATCGGACTTAAATATTAACTCCGCCAGCACCTTTTTGTCATGCTTTTGCGGATCATATCTTTCAAGTTTTATTCCCATTTACACCAGCTCCTTTATAGATAATAAACAGTACAGTTGGAAATACAATCGTATTGCGGCAACTGGTATTCCAAGGCTGCAAATAGTTGAAGGCTGAGAGATGAGGGGTGAGAATGCCGGTCTGCGCTATCTATAGCAGTTACAATAAAGCATGATCCTATATTGAACGTGAAAAATTCAACCTATTCAGTCTCATTCTTTTTCACGTTCAATATAGATATAGCATACTACCGTAGAATAACTTTATGATGCACCTTCTTGCCTTTTCTAATCATCAACTCATTCTGCGGGAAATCTGCCGGAGTCAACATTAAGTCAATGGTGTCAACCCGGTTTCCGTTGACATATACGCCCCCCTGATTGACCAAACGCCTTCCTTCTCCCCGAGACGAAAATAGCTTCGCTTTTGACAAGAGATCCAATACGTTGATACCTTCTCCCAGTTCTGCAGCGGTTATTTCTGTCGTAGGCATATCTTCCGCCACAGCTCCTTTTGCAAAGAGCGCCTCCGCAGCCTGTCGGGCCTTTTGTGCTTCTTCTTCTCCGTGCACCAATTTTGTTACTTCATAGGCCAATACTGTCTTGGCTTTGTTAATTTCCTGGTCTTTCAGCCGTGCCAATTCATTGATTTCGTCCATCGGCAGGAACGTAAGCAGCTTCAAACATTTTACGACATCCGCATCATGGGTGTTTCTCCAGTACTGGTAAAACTCAAAAGGCGATGTCTTGTTCGGGTCCAGCCAGAGTGCTCCTTTTTCGGTTTTACCCATCTTCGTTCCTTCACTGGTGGTCAATAGCGTAAAGGTCATACCGTAAGCCTCTTTGCCTTCTACCCTTCTCACCAAATCGATACCGCCGAGGATGTTGGACCATTGGTCGTCTCCGCCCAGCTGCATGATACAGCCGTATTTTTGGTACAATTCCAAGAAGTCGTAACCTTGCATCAGCATGTAGTTAAATTCTATAAAGGAAAGTCCTTTTTCCAATCTGGATTTAAAACACTCGGCAGTAAGCATGCGGTTAACGGAAAAATGCACACCGATTTCCCGTAAAAATGCTACATAGTTTAAATCCAGCAGCCAATCCGCATTGTTTACCATCAATGCTTTTCCATCACTAAAATCAATAAATTTAGACATTTGTATTTTAAAGTTGTCGGCATTGTGCTGAATTTCTTCTTTGGTCATCAATCTGCGCATATCGGTCTTGCCGGTGGGATCACCTACCATGGTTGTGCCGCCGCCTATAAGCGCAATCGGGTGGTGACCGGCCTTCTGCATATGTGCCATAACCACCATTTGAAGAAAATGGCCTACATGCAGACTATCGGCCGTAGGATCAAAACCAATATAGAATGTTACTTTCTCGTTTTCCAGTTTTTCTCTAATCGCATCTTCATGGGTCAGCTGTGCGATAAAACCTCTTTCTTTTAGTGTATCAAATACACTTGCCATCGTAAAAATACCTCCTTTATGAATAATGCGTACATTTGAAAAATTGAACGTACCCACTCTCATAGGCTGTCATTCTTTCATTATGCCTATTCCCTCTTGCGGCCTATGGAAACACTGCATTTCAATGTTCGTTTTTCAAATACACGCTGTTGTACGACGTGTACGGCTTGCATAAAAAAAGCCCCCTCATCCTTGTGCTAAGGACGAGCAAGCCCGTGGTACCACCTTAATTTACAAATCCGATATTCATCTATGTGTATGAATACCTATACTATGCACCGTACACCATTCGTATAAGATTTGCCTCATTCAAATTATACCCGTATAACGGCAGGCACCCGTCAACACCTACTTTAACAGACAATTATTTCGGCATGCAACTCCGGAGAGTAATTCGCAAATCCATGTACTGAAGCCCTTGCACCATCCGGACCCCTCTCTGCATTGTAACCATAGACTGCTACTGGTACTCCTTCATCGTCTTTTCTCAGATTTCACAATGTCTTTCGTGTATTTTACCACATGACAATATATTTATGCAAGGGAAATTTTTTATTTATCCCCTCGTCAAATCAAGATACATAAATTTTGGCACAAGAAAATTATTCCAAAGCTAAAAAATAGTTGAGGGCCGAGAGACGAGGGTCTAGAATCTTGCACTGACATTCTCCAAAATCTAATTCTTCATTCTTAATTCTTAATTCCCCCCCTCTCAGTCCAGGGTGTATTTAGTGGAGGTGAAGAACATTATGGAAATGACCTTATGGAAAGGCTTAGAGCCTGTTAGTGCCGCA
>JAKSBV010000246.1 GCA_022360955.1 Bacillota bacterium | reverse complement strand
GTAAATGGTGGATGGTCCATTCTCAACCCTCATCTCTCAGCCCTCAACCACTTTTTAGCCTTGGAATATCAGTTGTTGGAATAATTTTCTTCACTCAGAATTTATACACCCATTCTACAGTTATTGACTTGAAAAAACTGAACTGATTGTGATTATTTTTTTGCATCTCTCGGAATAAAAACGACCCTACCGGTATCTTATCAGCAGGGTATTGTCAAACAGAGAACCGTCCCCTGTTCTATATAGAACTTAATAGCTACCTATTGCATATTCTATGGATATATGACCTTACATATTCTGATCTGTAAATATGTGGTAACACCAAAAACTGCTATGAAAGGAAAATATTAAAATGATGCGTAAAGATTATAAAAAAACTGTAAACTGCCCTCCATCTGCACCTGTCTGTGCAGATTGCAGGCTGCCCAACCCTCCGTGTCCGGAAAGCCTTATTTTCAATTGCTGTACGGGAGCAGGCGTAAATGCGGGCATTATATTCCCTAGCGGCGCCCTCCTGCCCCCGGCAACACCTATACCCTTGGTGTGTGCCGCGCTGGATACTACTTGTTTGTGCAAACCTATTGTTACCGTTAAGTTTAACTGTATCGTCGACTCTTCCGCTCGGCCTGAACCGGCACCGGTAATCTTTCAGTTGAAAAAATCTTGTGATAACGGCCAAGAAGTTGTGTGCGGCACCTGGACGTTTACAATAAATGGATTTCTTAGCTCGGATTCTGCCGATTCTTTTGCATTTGCGTTCTGTGATTGTAACCTGTGCCCGGGCTGCTGCACCTATACTGTTGAAGTAATTGATTTTGAGATAGCAATAACAAACCGTATTTCGATATCCATTAATGCACCAACTATTAAAGTAGCAGCCACGGAAACTTGCGGCCTTCAGAAGACGGATTGTTATACACCTGTGACAGCACAAACTTATGGTAATCCGGAAGCAAAGCGCCCTCCTGCAGCATCTGTCTACGCAGATTGTGAGCACAAGCATCCTTGTCCGCAAGATGTTATTTTCAACTGCTGTACAGGTGCAGGCTTACAAACCACAAGTGTGTGTCCGGCCACGCCTCATTCCCTGGTATGCGTAACGCTTGATACCACATGCTTGTGCAGGCCACTTGTCGTATTGGATTTCAGTACCGTTATTACTACCGAAATTTTGACCGGTGGCATTATTACGCTCATTTTCCAGGTAAAAAAAATTTGTGATAACGAACAGGAAATCGGATGTGGCAGTTGGACGTTTCGGCGAAGGCCACGCGCGGGTTTGACAGGAACAAGTGATTCCTTTAGATTCATGTTCTGCGACTGCCTCCCTTGCCCCGGCTGCTGTACGTATGCCGTTGAATTGATATCTTGTCGTACTATTGATCCGTTTGTGGGCACCTTTAGTCTCAATGCGCCAACAGCTACGGTACTGGCGGTGGACAGCTGCCCTCAGCTCCGGACTATATAAGCTGCGAATGATCTATTGCATTCCGAAGATTTAACATCTCCAAAAACGCCGGCTGTCAAATCTCCGGAATGTAAGAGGTTCTATCGTATTATACTGGTAAAGCCATTGTATCCTTCCAAACATATTGCTCCCTCCTTTTCTGCATTTTAAAAGGCTCCGGAAATATTTTTCCGAAGCCTTGCTGTATATATCGATAGATTGATTTGTTTGTACGGGAATATCTTTACAGACCGTCCTCCGCTTTTAATTCCTTACACAACTTTTTAACAGCCTTTTTTTCAATTCTTGAAACATAGGAACGGGATATTCCAAGCTGCTGTGCTATTTCTCTCTGTGTTTTGATGTGTCCGTTCAACAATCCGTATCTTAATTGAAGTACAAGCTTTTCTCGGTTTTTCAGGACATGCTTCATTTTGGTATACAACTTCTTTACCTGCATCTTTAATGCTACTTCTTCCAACACAGATTCCCCGTCATTGCTCATGATATCTATCAAAGCAATTTCATTACCTTCTTTATCCACGCCTATGGGCTCTTGTAATGAAACTTCATTTTGCTTTTTCTTTCCTGCTCTAATCGTCATTAGAATCTCATTCTCTATGCTTACGAAAATGCGGCTGCGTCTATGGCTCTATTTATCTAATAATGCTTGAAGCTGCTTAATCTCTATTGCAAGGGCCTTATATTGCCTGTCTAATGCTTCGATATCCTGATCTTTAGATGGCATGCACAACTTTATTGTGATTTCCGACAATTTGTTTTCCATTAGCAGCAGTTTATTGCGAATTTCTTTCCGGCCGGTATGATATTGTTTTTCTTTGCTTTCCATATATTGATTGTAATCCCCGTCAAACATCGTTAACGTTTGATGTTCCAGTATCATAAGCTTATCGGCTATTTTACGAATAAACCTTCTGTCATGGGATACAAACAATAAGGTGCCTTTATAGCTTTGCAAAACTTCTTCTAAGGCTTCAATGGATCCGGTATCTAAAAAATTAGTCGGTTCATCCAATATCATCATATTGATATCCTGAACAAAAATTTTTGCAAAGGCCACTTTCACTCTCTCCCCGCCGCTTAAAACATTGATCCCTTTGTAAACATCATCTCCTTTTATCAACAACCGGGCTAGAATCGTTCTTACAAGATACTCGGGCTGAATAGCGGTTTCCATTATGTCCTCTAATATCGTACTGTTTTCGTCTAATCCTTCCAATGCCTGACTGAAATATGCAATTTTTAAATGTTTAGCGGTACTGATGCCTTTTTCTCCTGCCAAAATCATACGGAGCAAGGTCGTTTTACCGGTACCGTTGTTTCCAATAAAGGCTACTTTATCACCGTTGTAAATTTGAAAATCCGACTTTTGAAATAAAACTTTTTCTCCATAGGCTTTACCGACGCCTTCCCCGCTGATCACAACTTTACCGTATAATTTACCGATGGCAGGTATATCTATCCGAAGTTTTGGCATTTCCTTCGGTTTTTCTTTCTTTTCCAATTTTTCAACCCTTGTCTCTAAAGCCTTTGTTGTTTTGCGAAGCTTTGCCTGTATCCCCGTTGTACTTCTTTTGTGAAGCCTGGCTTCGGAATTGCCCATACGTGCGGGCGTTTTTTTCATTTTCCCGGCTCTCCGACTCCTATCTGTAATCGCCTTTTCCAGTTCCTGCTTTTTTTGAATATATTGTTCATACTCGAACTGCTGTCTATCCCTCGCCATTTCTTTTTGCGTTTTATAGTGACTATAATTGCCCATATATTCTTTGATTGTGCCGTCGCAGACCTCTATTATTTTATTGCATAGGTTATCCAACAAGGTTCTGTCATGAGAAATAAGCAATAACGCACCGTCAAAAGACACCATTTTTTCTTCCAATAGTTTAATGCCGTTCACATCTAGGTTACAAGTGGGCTCGTCGGCAAATAAGATATGGCTGTTTGCACTTAACCCTTGCGCTATTTTCACTCTTGTTTTTTCTCCGCCGCTAAGATGCCGGTTGAAAGCATCGACCCCTAGTTCTTTTGCTATCTTAGGGGTGAGCATACTTCCGTCCGGATCTTCCAATTGATTGATATAGGCATGTTTGCCATATAGCTTTACGCTTCCTTCATCGGGCTCTTTTCTTTGAGATAAGATATCCATCAAAGTGGTCTTGCCGGCTCCATTCATCCCCACAAGGCCGATACGGTCATTTTGATAGATTTTCAAATTTGGTACATCCAGTATGAGGCGATCGCCATAATACTTTTTAATGTTATTGGCTTCCAATATGAGCATAAAAAAACCTCCCTAAAATCTAGAGAGGATTGCATACCAAACAGTAATTTAAATCTGCGGCAAACACAGCGTTATATCCGCCATAGGCAGAATAAACACTGCATAACCGATAAACACTGTTTTGAAAAGAGTTAGTATCATATAGATATTACACTTTAAAATAACATTTATGTTTGAACAAAAAATGCAGCACGCTTGTTGTTTGCTCACAAGCATCGTTCGATTTAAAGTGCGCTATCCTTAAACATAGCAATCCTATCTAGAAAACGAATAAATAGTCAGCACAAACGAACTCAATATGAGTCCATAATGCCTCCTCGTTTTAATTTCAATACAATAGGATTACTAGAACATATATCTTTACCTAACCTTTCTATCAATGTTATTTCAATTTTTACACATATTCAACCAAAAGTCAAGGATTGGACGTATAATTTTAATTGAAAAAAATGATTCCGATTTACTCTATAACCACGGCTGTTCCGGAAGCGGTAACCATAAGCATGTTGCCGGTTTGTCCTAATACTTCATAGTCAATATCCACCCCGATAATGGCGTTGGCCCCAAGCGCCGATGCCCTTTTTTCCATTTCTTTTATTGCAGATTCTCTTGCCTCAATAAGCTCTCCTTCATAGGAGCCGGAGCGTCCTCCGAAAAAATTTGTCAGTCCGGCTGCAAAATCTTTAACAAAATTAACACCGGAGATCACTTCACCAAAAATGATGCCTTTGTATTCAACGACTTTCTTGCCTTCTACCCGAGACGTAGTTGTTATAATCATAAAAATCCCTCCACATATTATTCTATATTTATATACGAGGCAAAAAACGAAAAGTATGTTTTGCACCCCAAATTTTTCATCATCCACACGCTTTTCATTCCTCGTAGCTCGCCGCTTCCTCCTTGGTAAGCTTGAAACATGCCTCAAATGCTGCATCATCCAACAGAGAGAAGGCCATTTTGTCAATTTTGCCGCGGCTCAGTTTATCGAGAAATCTTCCGTATATTATGCCGGCAAACCGCGCCTGGGCTTCATATACAGGTGTCATATCTTCCGGTAAATGCACCTTGCAAAGCAGGTCCTCTTTTTTCCAAGATTTACGAACCGCCATCTCTTTCCCCCCCATACACTGTATGATGTAAAGAGATTGTACTATGCATCGGTTATATGCTTTTCACCCAAAGATTTAAATCTTCAAAATCCCCCATTATATTGCAGTTTTTTATCATCCTGCCCGCATATTGATAATTGTTTCGACTCAGGATAATATTCATCCCGTAGGACATGGACCTGGATAAACTATATAGCGTTTTAATCCCCTGATGTGCCAACGCCACCTCCAGCGAAAGAATGATGCTGCTCAGCACTCCTTTCCCTCGATAGGCTTGTTTGGTTGCACAATCGGTAATCTCCGCATTAAAGTATTCCCGGTTTATTTCCGCAGACCCTGCGCTGATCATTTCACCCCTCTTATTTTCTGCTACCATGAATAATATCTTGCTCTCCATAACCCCTTCAATGTATTGCGGCTGATGCATCGGGGTGGGGTAGGTTATAAAAACACTTTCAAATAGCTTTGCGATTTCCTCTGCATCTCCTTGTCCGGCCTCTCTTATGATATAGTCTTTTGCTGCCTCCCTGTTTTCTTTCGTTTTTACGTTTAATGCTGTTTCTAAAATTTTATCTTCCTCGTCCGGGTGGTCACTGTACCGGCGCTTTTCATCACTAAAGAAAGATAAGCAGCAGGCATTTTGCCCATTATAAAAACCTTCGATTTTTCCCTCCTC
>JAKSBV010000062.1 GCA_022360955.1 Bacillota bacterium | reverse complement strand
GAGATAAGAATTGAGAGTACCACTCCCTCCAGCGCTAAACCAACTTATAATTTACTTTCCCTATAAATCTCCCAAAATCTAATTCTTCATTCATTATTCATTATTAATTATTCATTATTAATTATCCATTAAACCTCCTCTTCCGGTTTACGATTTAACGAAATAACATACCCCGCGCCCGGCAATATCCAGTTATCGAAATAGACTTCGGCACAATGAGGCGTATCTTCCGTCACTTTGAAACTGCTCTCCAATTCGGAACCGGAATAAAATAATGACGCGAAACCACTGACGGAAATCTGCCAACGATTGAAATCTCCGCCGTCCAAATAAACTTTATGGCGAAAATTTTTACAGGGTTTCATGATTTTATAAGATTGCGTCAAATCGGTGATGGGTACTTCATACTCGTAATTGATTTCCACATGCTGACAGGAAGACTCTTGCAGGTTCTTTTTAAAAACAACCCAGTAATCGTAGACACTATGGTATTTTCCCGATATATTTTCAACAAACAGCAATTCTGGCACTTCCTCTATTAAATCCATATTGTTAATTCGAAACTTGGTGATTTCCAGTTTCTTCTTTTTCTCTTCATCGGTCTCAAGGGCCTTTTCCTGTAAAAAGGCCAGCTTTAACACGATTTCATTTTTTAATTCATAATAATTAATGACATTATACTTGCATTGTATTCTTTTCTTAAATACGCTGCGTTCCTCATCGGGTGTAATCCATGAAGTCATTAAATGATATTCGTGAAAAAGGCCGGTCAATAAACGATTGATATAGGGTTCCACGGTGTAAATAGAATTCTCCAGCATTTCCAGGGAAATCTTATTTTGATTTTTACAAATAACAATATTTTTATGTAATCTATCTAAAACATCGGTCGAATAATTTTGCAAATCAAAGTCGGCATTTAATATATTGTCCATTAACGATCGATTAACATCTAAAACGGTAGCTTTCATCGTACTGATTTCCAGCAATAACGATATGACACCGGATGAAATGGCCACACCGGCCAGCACTTTTAATACGTCAAATAGTACATGACATATATATTTTAACACTTTATTGACCATACTATCTGCCGGTTGGACATCAGGAATAACATCCATAAATATTCTTGACAGGATGTAGATGACTATACCGCCGATGATTAATATTTTTGTGATCGCGTTTTTATTGAAAATGAATTTAATACTTTCAAACTTTCCATGCATCCCTACCGACCTCACAAATATTGTTTTATTTGTAATTATATCATATTTTTTACAAATGACAACCTGAAAACGTTCTAGACAATTTCTAAAAAAACTGATAAAATAGTTGTAACGTAGTAGCGCGCAGCATGGTATTATAGTAGTAAAATAGATATATGTGAGTAGCATGGAAGGGTTTGTGCATTCGGCAAGTATTGACATCCATATATGAACAGGTTCTGAAAACCCTTTTAATCCGAGGTATTTCTTCCGGTCTGCAGGGTTTTTTTTAATGGCTGAAAGCAGCACCCCGCGGCCTTCGGTATAAAATGATCTCCATAGAACCCATGTGAAAATGTTTATCACAAAAAAATATGTATCCCTTTATGAAAGCATTATCCCCCCTGATAGTCTCAGATGTTCGCGGGGTCGCGAAATCTGCGTGGTTGTTTTGGCAGGAAATGTTGTTACGGGGGGAATATATCGAAGAAAGGGGGACTTGCATGTTAGGCATCTCTGATTTCGCCATAGGGTCCGCTTACCTCTTGTGCATTGCCAGTGCGCTTCTCTGTCTGGGATATGGCCTCTTCAATTGGAACAAAGGTCAGGAAGCGGAAGTCGATGAGATTACGGAAGAGTTACGGTGGGAACAAACGGAACAAAGGATTAAGGAAACCCTTTAGCGGTTAATAAGGATAACCAACTTTAAACCTAAAAATACTATTTACATACAGGGCGTTTTAAAAAATACATTATACATGTTATGTATGTCCACGGATCATAAATTCTACTTTTTTGAAACGCCTTTTGATCGGTTATGGATTAAAGAATATCCGAAACAACGATGATTCTGCGTTTTTTATGTAAATATAAATTCGTTTTTAAAGTTGGGTATCTACAAGGGGTTGGAAGTTTGTGGTTTGGGATAGGAGAATGTAAGTCAAATATTCCGGTAATAGCTTGCTTCCTAATAAAAATAATGGAACACTTATTTTTTGAGGGGGTAAACTATGATTAAAATCATGATTACGATTGTCTATTTAGCAATTATCGGATTCCTGGCATTCCTGGGATTCAAGCATACTAAAAATTCAAAGGATTATCTTATCGGGGGCCGAAAAATCCATCCTATGGTCATGGCCCTGTCTTATGGGGCAGCCTTCATCAGTACGTCCGCCATTGTAGGCTTCGGAGGAGCCGCCGGCGTATTTGGCATGGGGCTCTTATGGCTCACGGTTCTTAATATTTTCGTAGGTATTTTCATAGCCTTTGTATTCTTCGGCAAACGGACAAGGAAAATGGGGCATAATCTGGATGCCCACACGTTTCCCGAACTCTTGGCCAAAAGGTTTCAATCAAAATTCATTCAGAAGTTTGCAGGCGCCGTTATTTTTCTATTTATGCCGCTATACGCTGCCGGTGTCATGATCGGTGCTTCCAAGTTCCTGCAGAGCAGTCTCAATATCAACTATAATGCCGCACTCTTTTTCTTTGCCGGTATCATTGCAGTATATGTGTTTTTCGGCGGTTTAAAGGGTGTCATGTATTCCGACGCTTTTCAAGGGGCCCTGATGTTTGTCGGTATGAGCTTCCTGTTGTTCTGGGTCTATCAAAATCTTGGCGGAGTGACGGCAGCACATGCCCAATTAACGGAATTGATGCAAAACCCCCAGGTACTGGAGCAGATCAAGAGTCCTGCGGCAGGCATTGCTCCGGGCTTCCAAGGCTGGACCTCTATGCCCCGGGCATTCAGTATCAATTGGTGGTACCTTGTCTCTTCCATTGTCATGGGTGTGGGCATCGGGGTGCTTGCGCAGCCGCAGCTGGCCGTGCGGTTTATGACGGTAAGAAGCAATCGTGAATTGAACAGGGCGGTTCCGGTCGGCGGTATCTTTATTTTTTTCATGACCGGTGTTGCCTTTGTGGTAGGTTCTTTATCCAACGTCTATTTCTTTGAGAAATTCGGAAAGATTTCCGTTTTGGCTGCCGAGGGCACCGGGACCATCATCCCCATGTTCCTGAACGAATTCATGCCCGAGTGGTTTGCGTCCATATTTTTAGTGGTCATCGTTGCAGCGGGCATGTCCACGATTAGTTCCCAATTCCATGCGATGGGTACGGCGGTGGGCAGGGATTTGTTCAATACCGAAGGGCAAGACGAACACAGGTCAATGTTTATCTCAAAGCTGGGCATGCTCATAGCCATTTCAGTGACCATTGTCCTTGCCTATATTCTCCCTCAGATATGGAACGGCGCCATTGCTGCCAGTACCGCACTATTCTTCGGCTTGTGCGCCGCCGCCTTTTTGCCGATGTATGCCGGTGCCCTGTATTTTAAAGCCATGCCGCGCATCGCTGCCGTATCGGGGATGATTGCCGGCTTTGCAACCAGCTTGTTCTGGATTATGTTTGTACATGTGAAAGAATCCAACACTCTATTGATCTGTCATGCGCTGTTCGGAAAGCCAACCCTTGCAGGCAATTCCATATGGGCATGGGTTGACCCGATTGTCATTGCCCTATCGGTCTCCATCATTGTAACCATAGCCGTAAGCCTGGTGAAAAAAGGGGATGTGGATCGTGAACATGTGGAGAAATGTTTTCGGGGAATTGGAAAGTAATTAATAATGAATAGTGAATAATGAATAATTGGGCTTTTGGAGAGTTGGCTCTGTTAAGAGGACGGTTCTGTTGACACGATGGTGTGAACAAAGCCGTCCTCTCGGCCCTTGTGTTTTTTGTAAGTTCTTTATAGGACATCCCTATCTACATCTCAAATGTGTGCTAATGTGCGTAGGGATAGATTGGCATTTTCTTTGATTTTTAGTGTCAAGAGACCCGTTCCCTTGACACGTACACTTTTCTGCCCTTGCCGTATGGGATGCATAGCGGTGTTCCAAATAAGCTGTCAACGGCAATCTCACATTTCAGCTTGAAAACATCACGGACCATTTCACTTGTAACAATGTCCTCCGGTCTGCCTTGGGCGTAAATCTTTTTATCTTGAATGGCCACGATATTATGGGCATACCTGCAAGCAAGATTTAAATCATGCAAAACCATCACAACAGTTCTGCCTTCCGCTTCATTTAATTCAAATAACAGATCCAGAATCTCGATTTGATGCGCTAAATCTAAATACGTGGTGGGCTCATCCAGTAAAATAATATCGGTTTTCTGGGCCAAGCTCATGGCAATCCAAGCTCTCTGCCTTTGGCCGCCGGATAAGGAATTAACATTTCGGTCTGCCAAATCTTTCATCTTCGTGGCTTCAAGTACTTGGTTGACCACTTTTTCATCTTCACGGGACCATTGTTTCAGCCAGCTCTGGTGAGGATATCTGCCCTGTTTAACCAGCTGTAAAACCGTTAGTCCTTCCGGTGCAATCGGTCCTTGTGGCAATATTGCAAGCTGTTTTGCCACTTCCTTTGTTGATAGGGTGTCAACGCCATTACCGCCTAATAAGACTTGCCCTGATTTCGGCTTTAAAAGACGAGCGAGAGAACGTAGCAAAGTGGACTTTCCACAACCATTCGCTCCGACAAAAACAGTGATTTCGCCGGTAGGAATTTTTAAATCCAGCTCATCTATGATCATCATATCGTCATATCCTAATGTAAGGTTACTTGCTCGCAGCGTACTCATTCTCTTAACTCCTTTCCGGATATTGGTTTACATATTGCGATTTCTATATAACAGAAAAATAAAAAAGGGTGCGCCTATGCCGGATACAAATACGCCGGCCGGTAAATCCAGGGGTAAAAATACCGTTCTTGCGGCTATATCCGCCAGCATCACTATACAACCACCTATTAGGGCCGCTACCGGTGCTAAGCTTCCAAAGGACCGCCCGACCAGTTTCCTGGCGATATGGGGTGAAATGAGACCCACAAAGCTTATACCTCCTGCAAAGGCCACCGCAGACCCTGCTAAAGCCACACTGATAAAAATTAAAATACATCGATCCAATTGGACATTTGAACCGGCTCCCATCGCTAAGTCATCTCCAAGCTCCTGTATATTGATCCTTCTAGCCAATAACATGGAAACGGGCACAAAAACCAGTACCCACGGCAGCATTAAGAAAACATCATGCCAATTAGCCCCATACACACTGCCTGTTAGCCAAATATATGCCTCACTGGTGGAATAAATAGGTGCTAAAACTATCATCATAGTTACCAAAGCTCCCATGCCCGCTTCAATTCCTATGCCGATAAGGACAAGTCTAATAGGGCTTATACCTTTTTTCCAAGCCAGCATATAGATAATGAAAGCAGCTATCCCTGCCCCCGCAATCGCCACAACAGGCAGCCATCTGATACTTACCGACGAAAAATATGTAATCAATAGCACGGCTGCTACTTTAGCACCACCGGTTAT
>JAKSBV010000388.1 GCA_022360955.1 Bacillota bacterium | reverse complement strand
GAATAATACATAAAATTTATTGTTTCAGGGGTAGTTGCAATTATGTACTTAAAACGAACAGGTCATAATTATTAATTCTGAAGGAAAGGTAATAATTATATGAGAAATCGCATTGAGAAGCTGATGTTAAGATTAGTAAATGTTCCATCTGAAACAGCTACGGTTGAAGAAAAAACCATGGCAGAAGAGTTTATAGCTGTTTTAAGAGAAATGGAATATTTCCAAAATCACCCCCAAAACTGCGGGCTGTATAAAATAGAAAATGATCTATTAGAGCGTTCAGTTGCCTGGGGGCTGGTGCGGGGTACAGGGGATCAGACTGTAGTACTTATCAATCACCTTGATACAGTTGATACTCATGATTACAGTGATTTGCGTCCATTGGCCGGTAATCCACAGGAACTGGCCAGGCAGATTACCAGGTTTAACTTAAACGATGAAGTGAAACAAGATTTAGCCAGTGGCGAGTGGTATTTTGGACGAGGTGTGGCGGATATGAAAGGCGGGGCCGCAATCCAGCTGGCGCTTTTAGAGCAGTATGGCTTAGAAGCAGATTTTGCTGGAAACGTGCTGTACCTTTCAGTACCCGATGAAGAAACCCTGTCAGCGGGCATGAGAGCCGCAGTCAAGCTGCTGGGCAAACTTAAACAGGAAATGAACCTGAACTATGTATTGCTGATCGATGTTGAGACGCATGTGCGTATCGACGCAGATAAACCGGTTTTATACGGTGGAAGTATCGGAAAACTGATGCCTTCTTTCTTTGTGCGCGGGGTCAGAGCTCACATCGGCAATGTTTTTCAGGGCTTCAGTCCGGTCGCTTTGCTGGCAGATATAGCTACCCGGATGGAGCTGAATAAAGAGTTTAGTGATGAGTTCCATGGTGAGAAAGCGCCGCCGCCAACCTGGATGTACCTTAGGGACGGCAAAAAAGGATACGATGTTTCCATGCCGGAAACCGCCTTTGGTTATGTCAGTGTTTTAACCTTTACCAGCTCTCCGGAGCAGGTGCTTCAACGAATGAAGGACCTGGCTCTTGCTGCTTTTACCGAGCGTATTACCCGGTACAATGAGGCTTACCTTCGTTATTATCAGCGTGCTGCAGAACATGATTGGGTTCCGGAGGTTTATACCTTTCAAGAGATCTACCACCAGGCAGTTCAACATGGCGAGGAGCAGTTTAAAAAGGAGTGGCAGCAGGAGTTAGAGGTAGTACATAACGGTATCTACAATAACGAATACGATATGCCTCAGGCCACCTCATTGCTAATTGAGTTTATTGTTGATAAACTGCCCCATAAGCGACCGGTGGTTGTCATTGCCTTCGCCCCTCCGTATTATCCGCATGTGGTAAATGCCAAAATGCCTGCAGTCAGCGCCAGTGTTGCAGGTATTGAGCCGAAATTAGCTGAAATATATCTGAAAAAGTATCAACAGGAATTGGTTTTACAGCATTTTTACACGGCTATTTCAGACATGAGTTATGCCTCGCTGCAGGATGCCGGACAGGTGATTCCCTATTTAATCCCCAATATGCCATTATGGGGTGAGGTTTATAATATTCCATTAAGCAAAATCGCTGAACTGCAGATTCCTTCAATTAACCTGGGTCCATGGGGCAAAGATTTGCATATGTTTACCGAGCGTGTTTATAAACCTGACCTGCTCGACCGCACACCCTGGCTGATGGATCAGGCCATTCGGATTGCTTTACATCAAAAGTAGTTAATGTTAAGGTGTCGGAGGTAAAACTCCCGACAATTTTTTTGGTGGTTCCGTATCGATTTAATGATAATTGTAATAGTGAAAAGAAAAGGAGTGATTCTCTTTGCAACAGATTTATCAAAACATGGTTGAAAGATTTTTGCGATATGCAAAAGTGGACACCGCTTCAGATCCTGAGTCAAACACTGATCCAAGTACTCAGAAGCAGATGACTTTTGGACAGGAAGTAGTAAAAGAAATGCT
>JAKSBV010000128.1 GCA_022360955.1 Bacillota bacterium | reverse complement strand
GGAATTAGATTCGTTTCAGGGTATATGAAGAAGGATGCAAAAGCCCTTTAAATGTGGTATTTTAAAGTTTGACAAACAAAAAAACACAAAGAAAAAGAGTTTTTGCACATGATTAATTATAGCAAATTATCATACCAATTGAAAAGGGAACTTAATAAATTTTCCAATTCAAGACTTCCAATAATCATTACAAAGGTATACCTTATGCGTTGGCGGATAGAGGAATACTACAGGTTTAAAAAACAACCATTTGGGTTTGAAGATTTCAGGGTACAGAGCTTAAATTCAATAAGAGCTCTTAATGCTTTATTGACTGTTCTTATCGGTTTATTAAATACATTTGCAGAAAAGCAAAATGATACTTTACTTGTTATTGAAATAATTGAATGCTTAAAAAGAATATATGGAAAAGCAAATTTCATCTTCTATTCCTTGGGAGATGGTATCTTTAGTATTTTACAAAAAACCACAGAAGGCATTTCTGCCTTTTTGCTTCCGACCCAATCACCACCATCACAACAGATGGATATGTTCAAATCCTTTGCTTTAAGCACCGGTAAGCATTATGCTTATTAAAAATGGGGAAACTCTAATCTCATCATCTTGAAACTCTAATGCTTTTAATTCTTTTTTATGCGTTTTTACACATTCTGATGTCCCTTTAACATGCTGGTAATTGTAAGATTGATTTAGTTGTCTTACAATTTTTATAAAAATATTAATATAATAGAATAAATACTAGTATATAAAAAAATTTTATATATTGACAAACTGCATCAATGATAATATACTGTCTTTAAATGGTTAAAATTACCAAAATATAAAATAAAAGTAAAAAAACAACTTCATTTAAAAAACTTCAACAAATCATTAAAGCGACAACTTATACCCAACAAAGTAGCTTATAAAAGAACCTTGAAAGTTAGTTCAATAAAAAGTATTAGAAATTGTTGCTTGGTTACGATATGAGTATTAAAAAAGGTGAAAAAATTAATAAAGTTTTAGGTGGTAACGTTTTTGTTTTAAGAAATTTTAATCTTCTTTTAAACACATATTTGAAAGTACGGGATTCTTGACAACTCTAAACAAATGCAGTTTCAATAATTCCGTCTCCTAACAGTTACACGGTTGAGTCTTATATAATTCCTTAGTAGCTACGAATAAACTTTTTTAAAATAAAAAAAGCTTTATTCAAAGTTTTATGTCCTCTATTTGATTATCCCAAAAATTAAAAAGATGACATACCTTTTTGTTGGGGAGAAGGCAGAATTGGGATTATATTCAACACAGTAGTAGCAACCATTAAAATATATGTATGAAAGGGGTATTAATGCATGAAAAGAGTAATGTCTATGGTGCTAGTATTTTGTATGGTAATGGGTTGGGGTATAGCCTATGGAAAAGATGGTACTATTTTAAGAGGCAATAAGGAGTTAGAACAATTCATTAAAGAAACTGAAATAGAAGTTACAAACTCTTTTAAAAATAGTAAAGAGTTTGAATCGATGGTTAAAGAATATGGTCAAGATGCAGGGGTTGAGTTAATTAATGAAATTGTGCAGGGAAAAGTAGAAATTTATTTAAATAATCTTAACAAAGCCAATGTAAATTCCTATCAATATTCAGTATCTGTGCCAGTACCTTTAATAAAACAAAGCGAGAAATACTATTGTGGGCCTGCTACCGTATTGCAAACATTATATGGTCTTCAAAAAGCAAAGGAGCTATCTGCTCCAATGCCAAGTGGAACTACTGATGTTGATAAACAAGACACTTTAGGTGAAAACATGGGAACAGATACGAGTGGTACAATGGTTTATAGAATGAGAAATGAATTAAATAAATATGTAGACTCTTCTAAATATGTATATAAAGAGGGAAGAACTATGAGCTCTAGTAATTTCATAACTGCAGTTAATAATAGTCTCAAAAAGAAAAGACCAGTAATTTTACATGCAAAAACAGAGTATTTGCCCTATTATAAGGGGCGTGAATCTAGACACTATATTAGCTTAGATACTTACACTTTAGATGCCAATGTAGAACCTACTTCTACAAAAGACTTTGGCACTAATAGTATTAGAAGCCGTACCGTTAGACTAGTGGATCCTAATCGGAGAAGTGCCTATAGAGGTTTCTTTACAGTGCCAATAGAGGCAGCTCATAATTGTGTAAAACCTCGTGAGAGATATGTAATTTACGGCACAAACTAAATAGAAGTATTATTATCTACACCGGCAAATAACTATTTGTCGGTGTAGATAAACTTTTTTAAAAAATCTATTCCTTAATATTGGAGGTCTAAAATGCTTAAGAAAACATTACAAATCTATCTAATTATTCTTTTTTG
>JAKSBV010000238.1 GCA_022360955.1 Bacillota bacterium | reverse complement strand
CTCGATGAACTGGGCGCAGCCCGGGGCATGATGGGTACACAGGCCGCCTTCGGTGTGGCCATCTTCTCGGTGGTTTCACTGCTGCAGCCCTTGTCGGGTATGCTCTCGGACAAGATCGGCCGGTCTAAATGCATATTGATCGGTATGATCCTCCTGTGCGTCGGCTGGTCCAGCATTGCGCTCATCGGTTCACTCAATATCGGCATCGTTTTACTCTTTAGTGGTATCGCCGGTATCGGTACCATGCTCTATACGCCCGCATCCTTTGCACTGGCACAAAACTCCGCAGTGGAGGGCAGCGGCGGTCTCATCAGGGGGCTTTTCCAGAGTGCCACGGGTATTGGCTCAGCCGTCTCAGCTATCTTTGGCGCTGTCATATACCGGAGCATCGGCATCGACAATGTCTTTTACCTGCTCATAGCCGCCACGGTGCTGTGTGTGATCTTTGCCATCCTGCTGTCCTTCACGGCTAAAAAGAACGAAAGACTCAAAGAAGCGAAAGGATCATAACCATGAGCGGAATCATCAGCTACGGGGTATATTTCCCAAAGTATCGCCTGAAAGCACAGGAGGTGGTGGATGTCTGGAAAAACGCCCAGCCCTCGGTACTGAAAAAAATGGGCTATATCGAAAGGGCGGTCTGCGGCCCGGATCAGGATACCATTACCCTGGCTGTGGAGGCCTGCCAGATCGCCATCGAGCGGTGCAATGTCAGACCGGATCAGATCAATGCCCTGTTCTTTGGCAGTGGTACCAGCCCCTATGCCTCCAAGGCAGCATCCACCGTGGTCTGTGATGCGCTGGGACTAAGAAGAGATGTGATGTCCTATGACCTACAGTTCTCCGGAAAATCGGGCACCAGCGCCATCATCACAGCCAAAGCCTATGTGGATGCCGGTATGGCGGAGTACGCACTGGCCATCGGTGTGGACACCATGAGTGTGCACATCCCGGCGGGACATGTGCTGGAGTCCGGCGCTTCCTGCGGTGCTGCCGCCTTTATCATCGGCCGGGAAGGCGTCATCGCAGAGATCAACGGCATCCAGTCCTACCAGCAGGACCAAGCCGATTATTTCCGGGTAGAGGGTGAAAGGTACCTGCAGGTCGGTTCGGGCATCATCGGCTATATCTCCAGCTGGGGCTTAAGCGACAATGTGGTGCCCAATGCCAAGGCTTACTTTGAAAAAACCAACTGCGGTCCCGATGATTTTGAGGCGTGTGCCCTGCAGCAAAATTCCTTCATCATGCCCATGATGATATCCGGGCCTCTGAAGCTCAATGTCTTTGAGACCGTGCTCAACAACATTTTAACCTCCCACATCGGGCACCTCGGCGCAGCCAGTGCACTGGTGGCACTGGCCAACATACTGGATGACCAAGAGCCGGAGCTCAGGATCCTCACCCTCTCCTATGGGGAAGGAGCGGGAAGTGACATCCTCGATATCACCACCACCGATGCCATCAAAGACTATGATGTGGGGGACACGGCGGTCTTTGATATGTTTGAGCGCAAGGAATATGTGGATTATGCCACGGCCCAGAAGTTTGAGCGGAAATACTCACGGCCTCAAATGATTCATGGATTTATTTAGGAGGCATATCATGAGAAAAAAAAGAACGAAAAAAGTATATGTCGTGGCAGCCACCATGACCGCTG
>JAKSBV010000299.1 GCA_022360955.1 Bacillota bacterium | reverse complement strand
TAGAAATATAATAGTGTGGAAGTAACCTTATGGAGAATCTTAGAGATTGTTTGCGAAGCGAAGGAAAAGCGGCTTCAACTGTCTGAGCGACAGCGAGTTTTGGAGCCCGCCCGAAGCAAGCAATACAAGCTCTTAGATTCGGAATACCAGTTGCTGGAGTACTATTATATTTCTGACTTTACAGTTCGGTATCTATAGTATATGTTTATGAAATTCAGACTTCTGACCTCTGATTTCTGACTTCCGTAAGAGAGAGGAGTTTTTTTGGGATGAAAAAGCGAATATTGAGTGGGATGAGGCCGACAGGTGCCCTTCATTTAGGCAATTATTACGGTGCTTTGGAAAATTGGGTAAAGCTTCAGGACGAATACGATTGTTATTTTTTTGTCGCCAATTGGCACGCTTTGACGACAGGCTATGAAGATATAGCCGATATGAAAAATAATATTTATGATGTTGTCATAGATTGGTTAAGCGCCGGGTTAGATCCGGAAAAAAGCGTTATTTTCGTTCAATCGGATGTGAAGGAGCATGCGGAATTGCATTTGGCCTTTTCGATGATTACCCCGCTTTCATGGCTATATCGATGTCCCACATACAAAGACCAGCTGAGCCAGCTAAAAGAAAGAAATATTGCCACTTACGGCTTTTTAGGATACCCCTGTTTACAGGCAGCAGATATTCTGATGTACAAATCTGAGTTTGTGCCGGTAGGGGAAGACCAGCTGCCCCATGTGGAACTCACCAGAGAAATCGCCAGAAGGTTTAATTATCTGTTTGGCGAAGTTTTTCCCGAGCCCCAGGGATTGCTGACCAAAGTAAAGGTGCTGCCCGGCTTGGACGGACGCAAGATGAGCAAAAGTTACGGCAATACCATAGCACTTTCGGACAGTCCGGAAATGATTTTGCAAAAAGTAAAACAGATGATAACAGATCCTGCGAGAATTAAAAAAACGGATCCCGGCCATCCTGAGGTTTGTTCCGTATACGCGTTTCATAAGATTTTTAACCCTGAAGGGGTTGCAGAGGTTGAAGAAAACTGTCGTGCAGGGAAGATAGGCTGCGTACAATGCAAAAAAATGCTGGCAAACAAAATGGTGGGATATCTTGAACCGATCTATACAAAAAGGAAAGAACTTGAGAACAAACGGTCCTATATTCAAGAAGTACTGCACGATGGTGCTCGGAAAGCACGTCAAGTAGCGGCGAAGACAATGGAAGAAGTAAAGCAATCGATGGGAATATCTTATGAATAAACTTTCTTTTAAATTAGAAGTTTTTGAAGGTCCCTTGGATTTATTGATGCATTTGATTGAAAAGAATAAGGTCAATATATATGATATTCCGATTGCGGAAATTACGGATCAATATCTTGGCTATTTGGAACGCATGGAAGAAATGGACTTGGAACTTTCCAGTGAGTTTCTGATGATGGCTGCAAATCTGTTGTATATTAAGTCCAGGATGCTGCTGCCCAAATATTCCGACCCGGAGGAAGAGGAAGATCCTCGGCAGGAATTGGTTGATAAATTGCTGGAATATCAAAAATATAAACGGATTTCTGAGTATTTTGGCGATAGGCAGCATCAATATAATCATATACTTTACAAAGAGCCGGAGGAGATTGAACTGCCTGAACAGGATGAGTATGAAGGATTTATGCCTTTATCCGTTGAAGATTTGATAAAGGCATTTGACAATATTTTTCTTAGAAAGAGCAGATTGGCCCCTCCGTCTGAAAAGGCATTTGAAAAAATTGTAAAATATGAACTGATATCCATAAAGGCAAAAGCAGCGGAGATATTGGAAATACTAAAGCAAAATAAAAGGGTGCGCTTTACGGAATTGTTTGAAGCATTGTGTTATAGGCCTGAAATTGTTGCCAGATTTTTGGCTGTTTTGGAACTCATTAGAGATCATCGAATTTTAGCCGTTCAAAAAGCGATTGGAAAAGATATCTATCTATTAAGAGTGGATCACAAGGAGCGGGAAATGGGGAATGATTGATGGAGATTAAAGAGATAGAAGCATGTATTGAAGGCATTCTTTTTGCTGCAGGTGACCCGGTCTCGATTGACACGCTTTCCGATGTGCTTGAGATAGATAAAAATACGTTAAAAGCCATTATTAAAAGAATGATAGATTATTATCATTATGAAAGAAGAGGCATTCAGATCATAGAAGTCGAAAGCTGCTATCAATTATGTACAAGACCGCAATATTATGAATATATACAAAAAATGGTCAAGCCCAAGCATTCTCAAGGTTTATCCAATGCCTCCCTTGAAACGCTTGCCATTGTGGCCTATAATCAACCGGTTACACGAAGCAATATTGAACAAATCCGAGGCGTTAACAGTGATGGTGCGTTAAATACATTGATAGAACGGGGATTGGTAGAAGAAAAAGGCCGGCTGGAAGCACCGGGAAGACCTATTTTATTCGGTACCACTCAAAATTTTCTGAGGTGCTTTGGCTTTAAAGCATTGGATGATTTGCCTCAGATTGATTATCCCGATAATCAGGGTCAAATAGAAATTGATGACAATTGAAAATGCTTATGAAGTAGTATGTTTTGCATATTTATGGTAATAATACCTACATCATGTATCCTTGTAAAATATTCATTGTGAAATCTATAGATGGGGTGCTTTTGATGATTTTTGTTGCAGTAGTATGTGCCTTGTTTTTAGTTTTGATTTTTATCAAAATCGATATTGGTATAAAGTATTTAAGAACAAGTCATGACCACAGAATAGCGGTATGGATTTTTAGAAAGCGGATAAAGTTTGAGCTTCCTTTTACCGGTGAAGATGGAGAGGAAGATGCTTGGGTAACAAAGCTTTTAAAAAAAATAATGGCGAAAAAAGATGAAGAGACTGATGCCGCTGAAAAAGATCTTACCAACTTTGAACGAGTCAAAACGAATTTTCAAAAAGGCCGACATTATTATAAAGAGTATAACGAAGTATTAAAAAAGGCACAACAATACATAAAACACAAGATGATCTGTGAGGATTTTATGTTCAAGATGCGTCTTGGCGTGGGAGATGCTGCGTTAACCGGCGTATCGACAGGCCTGGTGTGGGGAACAATTTATAATATTTTGGCGCTGCTTAGTTATATCATCCTATTTAAAAAAACCGACGTGAACATTGACCCGGATTTTAATGAAACCAGATTGGATATTAAGCTGCATAGTATATTTACAATAAGAATTGTACATATTATTAATGTATTTTTTGTGATTCTATTTTCTTTCATTAAGATTTTGCTGCTGAGAAAGAAAAGATACCTAAGGACTGAAAGGGAGAAGAACATTCATTCTTAAGTGATTCAACGCGAAAGTTTTATAAGATGTCATTTAGTTTTCTTTTCGCGTGCAAGAAAGATAGTGTACTTCAAAGCTAAAAATACGTTTGAACAAACAGCAATGGTTCTATGCTTTTTGCTCGGATATAAGTTTAATTTGAAAGTACGATATCTAAAGATAGCACACTTTAACCCTAAAAATACATTTGGATCAAACAACGATGGTTCTGCGTTTTTTGTCCAAATATAAATTCGATTTGAAAGTGTGATATCTATATATAATAATAAAGGTGGTGCTTAGTATGTCTGAACATCCTATACAGGGATTAATGTCCACTGCAATGCAGAGTATCAAGGAAATGATAGATGTCAATACTATTGTAGGAGATGCTGTTGAAGCTCCCGATGGTACGGTCATTATTCCTATTTCTAAAGTTGCTTTTGGCTTTGCGGCCGGCGGGTCAGAGTTTAACATGGGAGTGACCCATAATGACCACGATAAAAAAGAAGAAATATCCAAAAATCCGTTTGGCGGAGGTAGTGGTGCAGGTGTCAGTGTTCAACCGGTGGCCTTTATGGTTGTTGGCCAGGGTCAGATAAAACTGCTTCCGGTTAATACGAATTCTTCTATCGATAAGATACTGGATTTGGTTCCCGAGATGATTGATAAAATTAATGAAGCTGTTAAGAAAAAAATAAATGTTAAAAAGAAGATTGAGAAAACGGATGAGGGAAAAGTAGAGTCTAAAGAAGTGGAAAACGAGTAAAAGTCCGTACAGGCTTAAAGCCGTCTGTTCAAAAAGCGGACTGGGAACCTGTCTCTTGATGATTGGAGACCGGCTAAACTTTATTAAATTAAATATCAATATGAATAAAATAATCCCCCACTCATATATATTATTATATATACATAATATGGGTGGGTGATTTTTTTGAATATAATTCGAAGTTTGGCGTTTGGCGTTAGGAGGAAGAAAAGAAGAAAAGGTGTTGAAGTTTGTGCAGTATTGATCTTATATTTCATAGGGGTGATGAGTAGTTCTTTGCCCGCTTATGCCGCCGGGGTCGAGGTGTCCGCCACTTCTGCCCTTGTTATGGATACCGTTACCGGCAGAGTGATTTATGAAAAGAACGGTTATCAAAAGCGTTCCATGGCAAGTACTACAAAGATTATGACTGCGATCCTCGCCTTGGAAAAAGGAAATCCGGAAGATGTTGTAACCACAAGCCGTAAAGCAGCCCATGTAGAAGGCTCTTCGATGTGGCTGGAAGAAGGAGAAAAGCAACGGCTGGAAGATTTGTTATACGGTTTGATGCTGACTTCGGGCAACGACGCTGCCATCGCTGTTGCAGAGCATATTGGCGGGTCTGTGGAGGCATTTGCGGACATGATGACACAAAAGGCCCGAGAAATAGGTGCAATGAATACCAGTTTTAAAAACCCCCACGGCTTAGATGCCGACGGTCATTATACAACAGCCTATGATCTCGCGCTCATAACCCGTTATGCCCTCCAAAACGAAAGGTTTGCCGGAATTGTAAAGACGAAGAAAAAAAAGATTCCGTGGCCAGGACACCAGTGGGACAGGGTATTTAAAAATGGTAACAGATTATTGGAAATGTATGAAGGCTGTGATGGGGTTAAAACAGGGTATACGAAAAGGACAGGCCGTTGTCTTGTCTCATCGGCGACCAAAAACGGGTGGCAGGCGGTTGCCGTCACTTTGACCGCACCGAATGATTGGGAAGACCACAAAAAGATGCTGGATTTTGCTTTTGGACATTATCAAGTCGAGACAATTATTGAAAAAGGTGAATTTATGAAGACCCTTCCGGTAACCGAGGGAAAAGAAGAAAGGGTTCATCTGGTTGCAGCGTCTGGTCTAACGATTCCAATGAAAAAAGGGGACAGGGATACCATGAGGATAGAATATGATGTTCCTTACTTTACCCCTGCTCCTGTCCATTACAACCAGGAGCTCGGCAATATTCGTCTGTATATCAATGATGTGGAATGCGGAACGGTTGCGTTAGTGGCGAATGATTTTGTAGAAAGAAAAGATATCAAGTTAGCTTATGAAAGAATCATCAAAAATTGGCTCATGATTTTTAGAAATCGGGAAAGGGGGAGGGGGGATAGTTGATAATTAATAATGAATAATTAATAATGAAGAATGAAGAATTAGAAACTCAACTTTTGAAGGACAATCAGGGATTTTAGTACTGCAAGAGGAGGAATGTCTTTATCCTTGTAGAAATTGCAGTGTTTTAAAATATCTCCTATTTTGAAGGTTTTGAAAAAATTATCTACGGTTGTCTATCAGTGCTTTTGTTCTTGGTCTTCTTGTGATATCATAGTAGTGAAAAAATCTCCTTTTATGGTTTGTTTTAGGGTTTAGGCACTTCTAACATATCATAAGAGTGATGATTCTTGTACTTTTTATTGCCCGAAACTATTGATTTTTTGAGGTTCACAGCACATTTTCAATGTGCGAAAGCTGAATAAAGTATTTATACTAGACTTCTAGAAGATTGAAAGATGTTCTATTTGTCATGTAAAATTAAATAAAAACGCTACATTAATTTCAATTTTTTATTGAAATTAATGTAGCGTTTTTGTTAAGTTATGGAAAAGATGTTATCTCAAAAAACTATTTTGAGACAGGCCTTTTTATTATTTAGGATATATAGGAACGGTTCTGTTTTATCTAAGCCTTTATGAAAAAGGTGTTAAAGCGATGTAATTAATTTCCTAGGTTTTATATTTACCTAATAAAAAATCACCAGGAGCAATTCCAATATCCTATTTCCTAACGATTAAATCTAAAAAAAATTTTTTTAAAAAAAAGAAGGAATTATAAATTTATTGTCGAATATATTAATATATACAAAAATAAATTTATTAATAAATTTATTAATAAATTCGGGAGTGTGTTTATATGAAAAAAAAAGAAATTGAAAATAGTTTGCCCCTAGCCAACAAGGTTTACAATCAATTGAAAAAAGATATTATTGAGCTAAGAAAGAGGCCAGAAGAAATTATTTTGATTGGTAGAGTTGCTGAACAGATGCATGTGAGTAGAACACCGGTTAAAGAGGCATTAATTCAATTAAAACAAGAAGGCCTGTTGGTTGAAACCTCTGGAGGGAAATTGCAGGTAGCTAGTCTTGTTTTTAACGATATTAGAGAGATATTTGAAATTCGTCAAGGATTAGAAGGCATAGCTGCCAGTATTGCTGCAGAACGGGTTACTAGCAATCAGTTAGATAAGTTAGAACAATCATTAGTTAATATGAACAGCCTACTTCAGAGTGGAGATTATAATAGTTTTTTTGAAGAAGATTCGAATTTCCATAATTTAGTGATAGAAATAGCTAATAATAAGCGTATGAAAGAATTAATCAGTCAGTTGGATGCCAGACTTCAAAGAATACGACATTTAACCCTTGCAATTGAAAAACGATTGGAAAAAACTGTAGCAGAGCACACTAAAGTATTTGAGTGTATAAGTAAAAATGATCCGCAGGGTGCCAGAGATGCTATCATTCATCATATTTCAATTGCCAAGAACGATTTATCAAAATTATTTGAAACTTATGATGATTTATTTAGCTTGATGAAACTATATCAGGCTAATCCTAAGTTTTTTTTGACAGATGTCAATATTTAAATACATTTATAGCAATGATGATTAGTATAAAGGGGGAGCTTTAACGATCTGTGGAGGTTAACTATTGGGATAAAAGGAGATGATCATAGAAAGGAATACAGATTATGCCGTGAACATATAAGAGTATTTCTACTATATTGGAGGAAATACATATTAGAGTAAAAACATTTAGGTGAGGAGGAGATTTATATGAAGAAAGATATAAGTTTAAAAGATAAATTCATTGGTTGTATCGCAGGTGTTCATGTAGGTTCTGCTATGGGCGCTGCTGTAGAATGCTTGACATATCAAGAGATTGAGGAAAAGTATGGGATGCTGGACAGATTTGTGCCTTATATGCACTACCATGACCCTGAAGACCCTAACGCATGGATGCGTGAAGCTGGTACCACAGAAGATGGTGTTGAAAGGCAAAAATTAATAATTAAGGCAATAATTGAAAAAGAAGACCGGATTACGGCTGAAGATCTTCGAAAGGCTTGGATTGATCATATGAACCCCGATGCTCCAGGTAATCTTTCCGAAATGTTTGAATCAAAACTACTACAAATGGCTAAAACACCAATGCCAGCTACTGATATTGGAAAATACTGTGATTATTCAGGTTTGGTAACACTGGCACGTGCCTGTCATCCAATAGGTTTGATTAATGCAGGTGATATACAACATGCCTTAGAAGACATATATGAAGTGGGCAAAGTTTATAACGCAGGAAATACAAAGGCAATCCAATGGGCAGGTATTGTTGTGACAGCCATTGCTGAAGCTACAAAGCCAAATGCAACGGTTGACAGTACTTTAGATTCAATATTAAGAAATAGAAGCACAATGATTAACAATTTTTTAGGTTATAACGAAATGAACGTAGTCAATGAAATTGAAAAAGGACTGGACCTTACCGCTAATTGTAAAGATTTTAGGGATTTAAGAGAAGTATTTGAAGATGTATATTCCGGTATTGGAGTTCCCTATCCTTTTAGTTATGCAAATGAAGTAGTAACTAAAGGAATTTGTATTTTTAAAATGGTGAAAGGGAATTTAAAAGATGCCATCATTACCAGTGTAAATATGGGTAGAGATACTGATTGTGTAGCTGCAATAGCGGCAGGTATTTCAGGTGCACTAACCGGATGGAGAGAAATACCGGAAGAGTGGATTCAACAAGTTGATTATGCTACCAGTATAAATCCTTATACATTTTCTAAGAAAACAGTAAAGGAACATGGTACCGAACTATATAACTCATATAAATCTAAACTTAAGAAGTTACGTCTTTATATTGATGAAATGGATAATTATTAATCAAATACTAAATCATTCAACTTTCGCAGCACCATAATGAGAGTTTTTCCTTTAGGAACACTGGTAGTAAGTCAATAAAGCAGTCAACAAATTCACTTATCTACTCCTTCGAAAGCATAAGTTTTTGTTGAAAAGCGTTTTTTAGGACATCTATTATTAGCTGGATGGCTTCAATAAATTGTATATCTTGAAGTTTATCACAGCAGTGATAAAACAATGCGCCAACGGTGCGCCAATCAGTGTTGTTGCGGTTTTCAACCGCCAACATGATGTACCTTGAAAACACAATAGCAGTATGGGCAATTATGAACGGCTTTGAAATTCTTTTGCAAGACTAAGGTAAGATTTGCACATTTTGAAGAAAACCTCTATATTTCAACGTTTCCCGTAAATCCTTATAATTTTTTCATCATCCGCCGACAACAACGGAGGATAAAACCTTAGCTTTCCCACGTCTCTTTTTAACGGATGCATAAATATCTTTTGAATTTTTCACTTTGCGGTTAAAATTATAGTAGACCCTAGGCATAGCCTTCACCATAGCAATAGTATGCAGGCCAAGCTTCAGGATTTTGTGAAGTATTGATGGGTAGACATACCAGCTATCAAAAAGAATATATTTAGCAGGTATTTTATACTTTATAACCTGCTCAATCAGCTCTAACATGGCATCAGTCATTTTTAAAAGTGATGAACCCCTTTTTCTGCAACCATTTGACCTTTTATCTATGGGTCCATCAGCAGAGCAAAGCCTGTTCTTCTTGTTAGCAGAGCCTATAGATCCTAAACACTAGAAATAGAAATATAAGTAGTTGAAGTCTGAGAGATGAGGGGTGAGAATACCTCACCGCATACGATATTTTGTGCTGATTCTTTTGTGTTCCTGTTTGGCTATTCGGACTTCCGCCCTCAGGTACAAGTGAAGAATAAAAAACCAAGGGAAAAAGCACCATTGAAAAAAGATAAAAAAAGTCTAAGATACCCATAGAAAGAAAAAACCAAAGCAGAAGCAGCTTATGAGAGGCCGGAAGAGGCGGCACCTCAGGAAGTGCCCAAAAACAGAAAGCGGGAAGACTATACATTTTTACTGATGGTTCGTAAGTAAATACACGAGAAAAAGATAATAAGGGTTGCACATGGAAGGAAATGAAGCAAGGGCCTGTATATTAAAGATAGTGATGTGATAAAACGAGGAAACGCAAAACTTATCTATCCGGAAGATGAGATAAACCGTAAGAAATGGGTTAGAAGTATTTTAAACTGTGTTTTAAATGGTGAAAGTACAAAAAGCCATAAAGCTTGTGGAAGAGAAGAAGGGTGCTAAAGTGCCGGAGAATATGGTATTTGAATTTTGGGTATTTGTAACCATTTTTGATGGCATAATCTACACATATGTGAAAAGTATACTTTTTATTCAAATAACATCCTAGTATTACAGAATATGTGCTGCATATATTTCATACACCTGTCCGAAACTATTGATTTGTCAAGGTTCATAGCACATTTTCAATGTGCGAAAGTTGAGTTAATTACAAATACGAGGAGGATTATTATGTTAAAAAGGGAAAAATGGTCAATTCTAGTTTTAGTTTTGGTGATATGCTTATCAGTAGTTGGCTGTAGTAGTAAAGAAACTCAGGATAGTCAAAGTCAAGAAAAAAATGAAGAAAAAGAAGAAAAGGAAGTACCTAAAAAGGAATGGAAGTATGCACATATTGCTGCATCTCCTGAAGAAATTCAGTATATTTTTGCAGACAAATTGGCAGAAGGAATCAGCAGTGATACAAGTGTAAATGTAAAAGTTTTTCCTGCCGGACAGCTTGGAGGACAAGACGAGCAAGTAGATGGAATTAGAACTGGTAATATTCAGATGGCTCAAGGAGTATGGTCTGCATTAGCAAGATTTGTTCCGGATTTGGCACTTTTTGATGCACCATATATTTTCAGGGACGGTAAGCATGCAATGAATACTACTAACCCTAATACATCTCCAGTGTTAGATGACCTCAACAAGCAATTAATTGACAAAGCCGGTATAAGAATAATAGGTGGTATGTATAGAGGAGCAAGGCATCTTTCAACAAGTGATTTTCCTGTTTATTCACCAGATGATCTAAAAGGAAAGAAGATAAGAGGAATACCAAATAAAATTTGGACAAATACCATTATTGGTATGGGTGCCGTACCAACACCAATCGAATGGGCAGAGGTTCAAACAGCATTAATGACAGGTGTGGTGGAAGGTCAGGAAAACCCGCTGGCTACTCTTTATGACTTTAAGCTTTATGAAGTTCAAAATTATGCCTCATTGACTGGACATATGCAAGCTGTAACTGCAGTATATGTTAATGAAGAAGCATGGCAAAGTTTAACTGCCGTAGAACGAGAAGCTACCCAATCTCATATTTCTGGTCTAAGCAATGAATCTATTAAATGGGCAGCAGAAAGAACTGAAAGCATGAAAGGAAAACTTGAAGAAAAAGGGATGACGATAATTGGAGAAGAAGACGGACTAGACATAGAAGCATTTAGAAGTAGTGTTAGTGCTCAGATAGCGCAAGAGTTTCCGGAATGGGTAGATTATATCGAACAAATACAGGAAATAAAATAATAGGATTAGTGGTTGAGTAAGAATTTATCAGATAGCTAACCATTACTATCAGATTCGCTTTTATAAGCGATGAGATAAATAGTGCTAAGCGCCTAGATAATAATTACTTAGCTTCAGAGGGAGTCTTAACTCCCTCTGAAGCTTCAATGATAATTAGATGGATTAAATGAAAAATTATTTGATAAGAGATATAAATATGTCCTTGTCCGGTGTTTCTTTATTCTGATTCTTTCTTGGTTTGGTTGATAATCAGTTTTTTGTAGAATGAAAAGACCTGAACTAGGGTACTGAATTACATGTTTTTCCAGGAATTGGAATGGGGGGTAAAAATGAACCTATATAAATTTTTGAGAAATATTGATAAGTATATAAGCATTATCTGCTTAGCTATATTAATTATTTTAACAATTTTTATGGTTATTACACGTTATTTTTTCTCTTACACTGTAACAGGATTATCAGAATACGCTGTTTATATGTTGCTATGGATTGTGTTTTTTGCTGTTCCTTATGTGTCGCGAAGTGAAGAGGGACATATAAATGCAGAATTATTTCATAGCATGTCATCCCCGAAAATCAAATCTATAACTACAATTATTTTTAATAGTATATCAGTTATAGTTTTTGGCATTAGTACAATTTCTATTCTATCAAATATTTTAAGTAATATGTACACAATAACTCAAAATATTGATATGCCTTATCCAATCTTTCTATTACCAATGTTTCTTGGCTTTCTTCTGACAACCATTGAGTACGTTGTTATTTTATATCGAAGCATTAGGAAACGTAACAGTTAATAATCAGTATGAAATGGAGGTTTTTGGATGGGATTTTTTGTAATAATTTGTTTTGTAATATTGTTTGCATTAGGATTTCCTGTTGTGATAGCACTTGCTGCCCCATCAATTTTATACTTAGTGCTTAACGGTTTTTCCCTAGAAATGTTAACCCAGAGGTTTCAATACTCAATCTTTTCTTTTACTTTAATAGCTGTTCCGGTTTTTATTTTTGTAGGTAATTTAATGAATACTTCTGGAATAACGAAAAGGATTTTTGCTTTTGCAGATACAGCAGTAGGTCGATTACCTGGTGGCTTAGCCCAAGTAAATGCATTGGCAAGCCTGATTTTTTCCGGAATGTCAGGTGCTGCTTTGGCAGATATTGGTGGTTTGGGACAAATGATAATTAAATCCATGAAGGAAAAAGGCTTTACGCCATCATTTTCAGCTGCGGTTACATGTGCAACGGCTACAGTCGGACCGATATTTCCTCCTAGTATTCCTTTGGTAGTTTATGCTTCTGTAGCTAATGTTTCATTAGTAAGGTTGTTGATTGGAGGTATAATACCTGCTATTTTAGCAGTTATTTTGATGATGATTTTGATTGCTGTTCTGGCATTGTTTAAGAATTATCCTAGAGCTGAAAGATGGCCAACTCTGAAAGAGTTTTTTGATACGTTACTTCCTGCACTTCCGGCATTATTGGCTCCAATTATTATGGTGGCAGGAATGCTGATTGGTATCTTTACTCCAACTGAATCAGCCAGCATAACTGTATTATATATCGTATTAATTAATATATTCATCTATCGTGAGTTTTCTATAAAGCACCTGATCAGTGCGGCATTTAAGACTATAAAGTTAACTGGAAGTGTATTAATCATATTTCCTGCTGCTGCGTTGTTTAATTGGGTGCTGACAGTGGAGCAAATACCCCAGCTTTTTAGCACAACAGTACTGTCTTTTACTACAGATCCGTATGTTATGTTGTTAATAGTAAATATAATGTTACTTATTGTAGGAATGTTTATTGGTGGAAATGAAGCTATTTTATTAATTGTTCCAATTATACTTAAACCTCTCATGATGTTGGGTATAGATCCAATACATCTAGGCATAGTTGTAGTGTTTAATTTAATGCTAGGCTTAATTACACCACCTTTTGCGTTATCATTATTCTTAACTGCTGATATAGCAAAAGTTAAAGTTAACAAAGTAGTACGGGATGTAGTACCATTCTATATTCCATTATTAATAACCTTGGCAATCATTACATATCTGCCAAAGCTAATCTTATGGTTGCCAAATCTATTCTAGTTAATTAAAGGAGAGACTTAAATGATTTATTCAAGTGCTTATATAAAAAGAACAGTAATAGCCCATTTTGATAAAGGTGAGGATTTATTAGAATCAATAAAAGAAATAATAAATGAAGAAAAAATTAAAAATGGAATAATTATCAGCGGTTATGGTACATTTGAAAAATGTCGCTGGCATTATATAACAACCACGGGCTTGCCTCCTAAAGATGAATTTAAAGCTGTGAGTGAACCACTAGAGCTAAATAGCATGCATGGTGTTATTGCCAATGGTGAACCTCATATTCATATTGGGTTTTCTAATTCTGAGCAAGCATTTGGCGGTCACTTAGAGCCGGGTTGTCGTGTGCTATATTTAGCTGATGTGGTAATTGGAGAAATTGAAGGAGTAGATATGAGCTTTGAAGTTGATAAAGAAACCAAATTGAGAGGCCTTAGGTTGAAACCTGCAACTACTAAGCCTGGACCTGCAGTTAACGTTGACGATAAAGGGAATTATAAAATTACAGGTAGAACAAAAGGCTGGGAAAGGTAATAGATTTAAAATTAACGATTAGATTTTTGGGGATTTATGAATGGCTTTGAGACAAATAAAAAAACAATCGGTTTTCCGGTTGTTTTTTTTTCAATAATATCTATAATAGAAGGAGAGACAGGAAATGAAAGATGAGATTAGGATGAGTGGGTTTGTGAATGATTCATATTGAAGTTTGTTAAGGGTAAAATATCTATAGAGAAAGCGAGGGGAAAAAATGGAACAACAACATATGATGAGACTTCAGAAGTTTATGGCGCTAGCCGGTGTTGCTTCACGGAGAAAGTCCGAAGAGCTGATTCTTCAAGGAAGAGTAAAAATAAATGGCCTCATTGTTAACACGTTGGGTGTAAAAATCAATACAAAAAAGGATACAATTGAAGTAAACGGTGAAATCGTTGACATTAAAAATGAAAAACTATATATTATGCTTCATAAACCGGTGGGATATGTTTCTACGGTTTCGGACCAGTTTGACAGAAACACGGTGATTGATTTGATAAAAGAAGATATTGATAAACGTCTATATCCCGTCGGGCGGCTTGACTATGATACGGAAGGACTGTTGTTATTGACAAATGACGGGAATCTTACATACCGTATGACCCATCCGAAACATAAGATTCATAAGACCTATTTGGCAACGGTCAAGGGTATACCTACAAGAGCCGAAATGAAAACCTTTCGTAACGGACTGTCCATCGAAGATTATATTACTTCTCCTGCGAGCATTGAAATCACCAGAATAATGAAAGGGAGCAGTGAACTGAAAATAATCATTCACGAGGGCAGGAATCGGCAGGTAAGAAAAATGTGTACGGCCATCGGCCATCCTGTGATCAATTTAAAAAGGATTGCCGTCGGAAATATTTGTTTAGGTCATTTGCCCAAAGGGAGATGGAGACATTTAAAGCCTGCTGAAATTAAGGGTCTGTTCAATTTATAGAAGGGCACAGGAGGGATGATATTTATGCTTACGATTAGTCCTATGCAAGAGAGTGATTATCAAAGTGTTGAGTCTTTTTTGAAAATGTTGGGAAGAACCGAAAGACGTAATGGATGCAATATTATAATGGTAGCGAAAGACCGGGAGGAGATTTTAGGGGTGGGTGTGATGACATTGGCGGAGCAATACGGTTTTATTGAAGATATTATTGTGAAGCCTGAATACGAAAGCATGCAGTTGGATTACGGAATGGGGAAAGCCATGTTAAATTTTATCGACAGACGGGAAATCATGGATGTCTACGCCGGTGCCTCCTCGGAGAATGTAAATTTTAAGAAGACTTTAGAAAGATTGGGGTTTGTTGAACAGGAAAACAAGGATAGGCTGCCGCTTGTCTGTGGGTCCGACGATGCCTTTTATTTAAATTTGGAAGATTATTTTACCTCCCATTGCGGTGCGAAATAGTTTATCGTTAACCGGATTTCATAAATCTTGCACTTTAAGTTTGAAATATGATAGTATTCCGGTAACGGGTATTCCAAGACTAAAAAGTAGTTGAGGGCCGAGAGATGAGGGTTGAAAATGCCTCCCACCTTACATGACACCTGGTTGCTATTTTACTCTCCACCCCTGTTTGGTCATTTTCCGACTTCGGCCTTCTGACCTCTGACCTCCGGTTTATTCATACGATTATATTTCTGATGCCGGTGTGGGTTATCCGTATATATTTTCGGATTAAATATTCCATTTTTTCAGGTTATCTGATATAATTGCTACGGCTGATGGTTTACAAAGAATAAGAAGTTATTACTGTAAACAATGAACCGAAAACGATAAATAATTGAGGAGTGTGAGTCATATGGCATTATGGTACACAGAAAAACAAACACCCAATGTAGGGATTACATGCAAAGTCAACAAGACTTATCATACTGAAAAAACGCCATTTCAGGAAATGGCTTTAATTGAAACGGAACAGTTTGGGAAAATGCTGCTATTGGATGGGGCTGTTCAAACAACGGTAAAAGATGAATTTGTTTATCATGAGATGATTACACATATACCTCTTTTTACACATCCTAATCCGAAAAAGGTTTTAGTTGTGGGTGGGGGAGATGGGGGTACCATCAGAGAGATTTTAAAGCATCCGTCGGTCGAAAAGGCAGTATTGGTAGAGATCGATGGTTCTGTCGTAGAAATATGTAAAGAACATCTGCCGGAAATCAGCGGTGCCTTGGATGACAGCAGGGCAGAGGTGGTGATAACCGACGGTATAAAATATGTCAGAGAACATGCAGATGAATTTGATGTTATCACTGTTGATTCTACTGACCCGGTAGGGCCGGCCGTAGGGCTTTTTGCTTTGGATTTTTATAAGGATATCTATCGTGCATTGAAAGAAGACGGTATCTTTGTTGCCCAAACCGAATCCCCCTTTTTTAATGACGATCTGATCCGCAGGGTGTTTAAAGATATCGGCTCCGTATTTCCGGTAGCACGATTATATTTATGCTCGGTACCGACTTATCCCAGTGGTTTGTGGAGTTTTACCATGGGCTCCAAAAAATACGACCCGCTGGAAGTGGATACGAACCAAATACCCGAACTGGATACCCGTTACTATTCTGCAAAAATACATAAGGCGGCATTTGCCCTTCCGAAATTTGTAGAAAAGTTAGTAGAGAGCGGAGAATAGGGTATGATTGAACCGGAGGTGAAAAACGTTGATTGCAGCACATACATTGAGCACTAGATTTATGGGCAGTACGGACAATTATGATAAGGCCGATATTGTGATGGTAGGTGTCCCTATGGATTTTACTTGCAGCTTTCGTCCGGGTACTAGATTTGGCCCGCAAAAGATTAGAGAAGTATCCGTAGGGATAGAAGAATACAGCGTCTATATGAACAAAGATTTAACGGACAAAAACTATTACGATGCAGGAGACTTGGACCTTCCCTATGGTAATGTCAATAGAAGTCTTGAAATGATAGGTACGGCGTGCAAGCAAATTATAACCGACAATAAATTTCCTGTTTTTATCGGGGGAGAACACCTCATCAGTTTGCCGATTATTAAAGAAATTTATAAAAAATACGGGGATGAGCTTGTGATTCTTCATTTTGATGCCCATGCGGATCTACGGCAGGATTACCTGGGAGAGCATTATTCTCATGCCTCGGTGATGCGCAGGGTGTGTGAATTTGTAAAAACAAAAAACATTTTTCAATTTGGTATACGTTCAGGCACTAAAGCTGAGTTTGAGTATGCAAAAGCAAATACCAATATGTATCTATTTGAAGTTTTGGAGCCATTACGGGAAGTCGTTAAAAACCTAGGAGAAAGACCGGTATATGTCACACTTGATATCGATGTAGTGGACCCTGCTTTTGCAAACGGCACCGGAACGCCTGAACCGGGAGGGTGCACCTCGGCAGAGATGATCCGAGCCATTTATGAGATTAGTAAGCTTCATTTAGTAGGATTTGATTTGGTAGAGGTTTCACCTGGGTTTGACCCGTCGGACAGGACGGCTTTACTTGCTGCAAAACTGATAAGGGATGTCATTTTATCGGTGTAATGCGCGTAAGAATTTTTTGATTTTTAAGCAGGAAAAAAGGGTTTTATGTAGAATAAGAAATATAGGGGGATTTTTTTGATTTTTGCATTTGTTTACTTTTTGAACAAAGTTATGTTATAAAGGATTTATTTTGAGAAGGAGGAAAAGATGAAAGATTCTGAGGGACATACCGAAAGATATTTTAAACGTTTTAAATGCAAGAGCGAAAGGAAATTGTGTCCAAAAGAATCGGAACTTTATAATAAGTGTAAAATTGTAACAAGAAGATTAAGGGTGGAGGGTTAATGATGAGTACAATTGACAAACTTAATGACTTGCAATACCGCAAAAGTGTCATCGAAGAAGGCGGCGGTGCTGCTAAAGTCAAAAAGCAGCACGAATCGGGCAAATTAACCGCAAGAGAAAGAATTAATTTGCTGATGGATGAAGGCAGCTTTGTTGAAATTGATGCGTTTGTTAAGCACAGAGGGACAGAATTTAACATGCCCCAGACAGAAGCACCGGGTGAAGGGGTTGTAACGGGATATGGTACGGTGGATGATCGACTTGTCTTTGTATATGCTCAAGATTTTACCGTTCTTGGCGGTTCCCTTGGCGAAATGCATGCTAAAAAGATTTGTAAAGTAATGGACATGGCTTTGGAAATGGGTGCACCTATTATCGGTATCAATGATTCCGGCGGAGCGAGAATTCAAGAGGGTATTGATGCATTGAGCGGATTTGGTGAGATATTCTATAGAAATACAATTTCATCCGGTGTTATTCCTCAGATTTCCGTTATTATGGGTCCTTGTGCCGGCGGAGCGGTATATTCTCCGGCTATCACCGACTTTATTTTTATGGTTAATAAAACAAGCCAGATGTTTATTACCGGACCTTCCGTCATAAAAGCCGTAACAGGGGAAGAAGTGACTTTTGAAGAATTGGGCGGGGCGTCTACGCACAATATCAAAAGCGGTGTAGCACATTTTGAGGCGGCAAATGATGAAGAATGTATGCAGCAGGTAAAGACATTGTTAAGCTATTTGCCATCTAACAACTTATCCGATGCGCCGGTATATGATTGTACCGACGATTTAAACAGAGTGGCCGATAGATTGATCGAGATTATTCCGGATAATCCTAACAAGGCTTATGACATAAAAGATGTCATTGGTGAAGTGGTTGATAACGGAGAATTTTTTGAAGTACAGGCCAGCTTTGCCCGCAATATTGTTGTAGGCTTTGCCAGAATGAACGGAAGTTCCGTCGGGATTATTGCAAGTCAGCCTAAGGTACTCGCGGGCTCATTAGATGTTGATTCTTCCGACAAGGCTGCACGTTTCATAAGATTTTGCGATAGTTTCAATATTCCGATTATTACATTTGTTGATGTGCCGGGATTTTTACCCGGTGTTTCCCAAGAGCATACCGGTATTATCAGGCACGGCGCCAAACTGTTGTATGCCTACTCCGAGGCGACTGTTCCTAAGATTACCGTGATTACGCGAAAAGCTTATGGCGGTGCATATATTGCGATGAGCAGCAAGCACTTGGGTGCTGATATGGTATTGGCATGGCCTACTGCCGAAATCGCCGTAATGGGGCCTGAAGGTGCTGCGAATATCATATTTAGAAAAGAAATTGCAAAAGCTGATGATCCGATCACAACCAGAAGCGAAAAAATTGCAGAGTATAAAAGTAAATTTGCAAATCCTTATACTGCGGCTGCAAGAGGTTACATCGATGATGTGATTGAACCGGATGCGACTCGCCCGAGAATTATTAGCGCATTAGAGATGCTGGCGAGCAAGAGAGAGAACAGACCGGCTAAAAAACATGGCAATATTCCTGTTTGATTAAGAGTTAGCCTTAGCAATTTAACAAAGAACTCGGATAATGTGGTAACATTTGTACCCAAAACAAAGATGATACTGGTTTTTTTGTTCAACTATAAATGCGATTTTTTAAAGTGCGATCTCTATAGAAATGGGGTGGAAAAATGGATAATATCATAGATGGATTGAGTTTGACTATTGTAGGTATGTTAACTGTTTTCGGGGTATTAACTATATTATATTTCATAATGGTTGCCATGAGGAAAATTTTTTATAAAGAAAATGAAAAACCTGCTGAGGAACAAGCGGTACCCGTCGGTGGTGCAGATGTTCCGAATGCTGTCGATGATACTGAGGAGCCGGATGACGATGAGTTGGTTGCGGTACTTACTGCAGCAATTGCTGCTAGTCTCAATCAATCAACCTATCATTTAAGAGTTAAATCTTTTAGAAGAATTTCTCAGACTTCTCCGGTGTGGAATACTGTCGGCAGGAAAGAGCAGTTTGAAAATAACTTATAGCAGTGAGCATTTTAAATGTTTTGAGTAATTTTAACAGCTCAGCTTGAAGAATAATAAAATAAGATAGTCGGGAGGATGTTTGATATGAGAAAGTTTATGATAAATGTAAATGGAAAATCTTATGAGGTAGAGGTTGAAGAGATTAAAGAGGGTGTACCTGCGGCTGCGCCTGTCAGTCGCCCTGCAGCTCCAAAAGCTGCGCCGGCCCCGAAAGCGGCTCCGGCTGCAAAAACCGCAGCTCCGTCAGGCGCTGCCGCTGTGACTGCACCTATGCCCGGTACGGTTATGTCTGTGAATGTCAAGGAAGGCGACGAGGTCAACGAAGGTGATGTCGTATGTATTCTTGAAGCGATGAAAATGGAAAATGAAATTATGGC
>JAKSBV010000208.1 GCA_022360955.1 Bacillota bacterium | reverse complement strand
TATGACCATAGTAAAGTTTAGCTTTTAATTAATTAAATGTAAAAACCATAGCTGGCTTAAATACATAGTATGTTAATGAGTACTTAGAGAGGAGGACAATAGTGAAAATTTTTAGCAGTTATTCATCTAACCAGAAAGAATTAGCGAGGATATACATAGTTTATCAAAAAGCCGGCAAGTTATATCCACCCTCTGAAGCTTTAAGTAAAGGAACGGTTTTTCCGGAGCTTTACCAACCTTACAAACCCAATAAGAAAGGATAGGAATATTAGTAAATGGAAAGAATGGATAAGCTACAGCAGGTGATGGAGCTTTACTTTTGCCTGCTTGATTTAAATCTATATCTGGATACTCACCCCAACGACACTAAAACCTTAAAAAAATTTGAAGCGATTAATGAAGATTACATGAAGGTGCGTCAAGAATACGTTACAGAATACGGCCCACTACTGTACACTGATGTAACCGACAATGGCAAGCGCTGGCAATGGATTAATGATCCATGGCCATGGCAACTCGAGAATTATTAGGAGGACCAAAAATAATGTGGATTTATCAAAAACACTTACAATACCCGGTCAGAGTTGACCGGCCTAACCCGGCTTTGGCAAAAGTCGTAGTCGCCCAGTATGGAGGGCCCGATGGAGAGCTGGGAGCCTCACTGCGGTATCTTACCCAAAGATACACCATGCCCATGCCCGAAGCTCGGGCCGCCCTGACGGATATCGGCACAGAGGAATCAGTACATAGAGGCTATCAGTTAATCTGATTTATTTATCATCTTGACTTACCTTACGGATAAGAGTATATTTTTCTATTTCAACATTACCTAATGGCAAAGATCTCCAAACTGCCAATCTGTTATCATCAAATTGCCTTTCCCAGGCGTGTGTATCATCTATAATTAGGTAAATGGTATCTAAACTTTCTTCGTCAATCCTATAATAAAATCCCATACTGCCTGCTTTCTTGTCTACACAATTCTCATTAAGCTCTTCTAGCAATGCTTCTAAAAATGCTGCACTAAAGAAAGTACTTTCATCACTAGTTATGTTTCTCAGGGCAAAAAAGCAAGTGTAAGACTTTTCATCAATAAACTGAATTCGCTTTAATAAATGAACATGTGCAAAGATTTCTGCAAGATAATTCCTTACTATGAATGTACTAATATTAAGCTCAGAGGATTTATTGTAAACTATTGTTAACAATCCAACCAGGTATTGCACTTGACCACAGAATGATTTCATATAGGTAATCCCAGCTTGGAATCTATTATTTTTAAAAAATTTAGCTACCTCGTCCTCACCCACATAATCTACAAAACTATTGACAATACCCCAAATATCTCTCTTATCAAATTGCCTCTTGTACTCTTTGCCATTTTCACACAGGACTGTTACAGACAATGAGCCATTTGATAAAGACTCCTCTTTAACCCATTTCAAATTGTCGGCTCTCAGTATATATTCTATAATATCCCTATAATCATACGGAATAACTTCCTTAAATAAAAACTCTCTTCTTATAAAACTAATTCTGTCCTCAGCAGCTTTGAGATAGAACTTTAGTATATCTAATTCACTTTCTCTTTCTACTTTCGACAGTGTCATTTTAGTTGAAATACTCATAAGAATTAGTTGTTTAGTCATTAATTCGTTTGTCTTGCTCATCTCTGTTAACTGAGCGTTTGTTTCTTTTGACTGATCATTAGAGCTCTTAACAATCCAGAATAAAGTCACCAAAGTTGCAATCGGACCAAAAAGGCCACCAACATATGTCCCATAACTAGCCCAATCTTGATTTTCTAGCGATATGCCTCCATTAAAAACAGCAAAATAAACAAAATTTGTGAATATAAATAAAACTAACAAGCATGCTGGAATCCAAAATGTAAAGCCCTTCTTTTCTTTTTCCATTT
>JAKSBV010000052.1 GCA_022360955.1 Bacillota bacterium | reverse complement strand
TGTTTTCAATGTCTAAAATGTAGAGTTTGTACAAGGATTTGTCTATAGAGACTTCACCACGGTTTTGAAAAATTTTTTAACTTTGCCAAAGCATATAGGAATCACATATGGATGTATATGGTAAAAACAACTGGGGAATTTAAAGTAAATATTTGCAGAATGTTAGAGGTATGAAAAAAACTCACACCTCAAAACATAGACCTCGAAAGCGTTTAGAGTTTTCGAGAGACTTCTTATATAGTGAAGGTAAGAATAATTAAACCTATTTTAAAAATTGGACAAGCTAATAAGACGAAAGGTAGGTGATTTAAATATACTTTATTTAGTAACCTTTAAGGTTACACATACTTTAAACCTAAAAAAATTATAAAAACAAATGAAAGTGAGGAACATACGATGTTTAAAACAAAAAATTTATTATCTATGATATTGGCAACTGTTATGGTATTCAGTATGTCTGCAACAGCAATGGCAGCCCCTATCGAATCTTATGATTTGCGCGTGGCAAGTGAAGCAACTATAACCAATGTTGATAATCTTGCCTCCATACATTTAAGTAGTATGAAATCTCAATTTGCATCAAATCCATCGCTTATAGGGTTTAGTTCATCAGAATTATCCGACTCATCTTTAGGTAACGCATTTACTCTTTATGTATTTAATGAAAATGGTCAAGTCATTTCTGATGATACACAGGTATATCCTGTAATATACGCAAATCAAATTGTCGGCATTTTGGAAGTTTATTGTGATAGCATAACATCTGAATACGCCTATACATTTGGGAAGTCTTACGCAGAAAAATTAAATAATCTTCGTTATGTAAGCAATATTGATACCAGCAACAACTTGATTATAGGGCGAATTGCTAATAAACTATTCATCACAGACAGCAATGAAGTTGATATTATTTTAGATAAAACTGTAGATTCGACTGCTACGATTAGTATAGCTAACTTAAAAAATATTTGTACTAATCTTCATCAGAATGTAAGCTCTGATTACACAACCATTAGTGAATCTGCTATTCACTCAACCACCCTTCAATCTAAAATATCTGCAAGAGCTCTACCAAACCCACTTCCAGTTCCTCATGTAGCACAAACCGGTGTTTGCGGTGTTGCTGCATGGGCCGCTGTGCTAAATTATAGATTTAACGAAGATTATAATAATGCAACCTTAGCAGAAGCCATGGCTGCCGACTACACAAATGGCATACCACATATGGGCGATTATAGGGATTATGCAAATGATATGCATGATGCCGGATGCACTCTCGCTTATTCTCCGCTTTCATTCACTAAAATGAAAAGAACCATCAATGGTGGCCGGCCAATAATAGGGTCCTGGTACTCTGGAAGTGGATCAGATAAATCTTGGCACGCAATCATAATTACTGGTTACGTTGAAAATAGTTCATCAAATTATACCTATGTTGTTAAGAATCCATGGCATAAAGATACTCAAACTATTACAGTTACAAGTTCTAATTCCGTTGTTTATCCAGATAGCGGCTACACTTGGAAACTTTCCCAGTGTGTGTATTAATGTAGGGTTTGTGCTTATGAGAAAAATCATTTGGATTATAATTTCTATATTTCTATTTTCACTTTCCGGGTGTGGCGGTGATACATCGTCAGAGGTATCAGAAACACCAAATACTCAAAGACCTTCCATTATGCTTGATGGGATACTTTACTATACCACTGGTAATGAAGTCGAAGAAAACGATATTAATTTCGAATCTATTGATTACGTAGATTCAGTTATACATGGTTCGACTTTACCAACTAATGACGGAGAAATAAATTTCCCTTGCGAAAATGCTCCATATACGAAACTTGAGAATGGAGTTGCTATTAAAATAGACGATGCTTGGATTTTATTTGAGCCTGATGAATCATAATTATTAAGTGCTATGCGCATACTAGCAATATTGTTAGTATGCGTAATTTTTCATGTTGTTATCTACCGCCAGCTTTACCCATATACATCATCTTGTAATCGGGGATTTCAAATTTGATGTGCAGGCGCTTTGCTCCCACCATAAAGAGGGCATGACCATGCTTTTTTGCCAACAACAATTCCTGCTCTTCTTTGGTCAAATCGTAGAACTTTGCCGTTTTTTATAGAGCAAAAGTGCAAGGCCTGCATAGCCGTGTGTTGTATACATTATAGGGATACAAATTTCGAGAAGTACTGTCCGCAGCGCTCCCTCTTTCCTAGCTTTAATTCCAGTTCTGCACCTCCTGGCTTCAACCTCATACAGTGTCCCCCCAAGCTCCCTGAACCAGATTCCGTGTTAAGTGATTGTTGTTGCCACCAATGTAAGGAAATTCCTCAATATAACTTTTATACATCATCTGAGTTTCAGCTATGATTTTTTCTATTTCATTACCGTATTTCTCACTAATGTAAGGTCTTGTTAACCTGTTTAAAGTCGTTCTAAGCTTTTGGCAAACCAATTTTATTAATACTCCATTAATCTATAAAAAAGCTTTTCTAAACTGACTAGGCGTCACACCTTCACGAGTTTTAAAAACTTCAGTAAAGCTGCTGTGGCAGTTATATCCCACTTGTTCCGAAATAAGTCCTAGGGGAAGATCTGTTGCTACCAGCAGTTTTTTAGCTTTACTAATTCTTTGCTGTTGAATGTAGCTTGTAATTGTCATCCCTTGTCTATCTTTAAAAAGATTAAGAAGTTTACTTTTACTCATACACGCTAATTGAAGTAGTTCTTCAAGCCGTATGTTTTCATTAAAATGCTCCTCTATATGACTTCGAACGAGATTTAACCGGTTTAAGTCAGACCTGCCATCCATTCCATACATCTCTTGGGTTT
>JAKSBV010000355.1 GCA_022360955.1 Bacillota bacterium | reverse complement strand
TGACTATTTTCTTCGGTTATGTTTTCGGAATTCACCCATTTTATCTCTACTTCGCTGTCATTAGCCAGCCCACCGTGCTTTAGGGATTCTACGATACTGAAATATGCGTCATGGAGCGCAACATATTTGCCGACCAGCGCAATGGTCACATTTTTTTGAAGGCTTTTAACCTTTTTTACCATTTCGGCCCATTCTGCCAGATCCGGCCTATCACAGGCCACGTTGAGCCTTTTGCATACAAGCTCTGCAAGCCCTTCGTTTTCCAACATCAACGGGACTTCGTACAATGTTTCGGCATCAAGATTCTGGATAACCGCATTGCCTGATATATTGCAGAACAAGCCGATTTTATCTCTTAGTTCTTTCATGAGGGGTTTTTCGGAACGGCATACGATGATATCCGGCTGAATACCCAGACCTAATAATTCCTTGACGCTGTGCTGTGTGGGTTTGGATTTTTGTTCTCCCGATTTTCCGAGATAAGGCACCAGTGTCACATGGATGTACATGCAATTTTCCTTACCCACCTCTACGGCAACCTGCCGAATGGCTTCCAGAAACGGAAGGCTTTCGATATCCCCGACGGTCCCGCCTATTTCGGTAATAACAATATCCGTATCTCCCGATTTTCCGACCCGGTAAATCCTTTCTTTGATTTCGTTTGTGATGTGGGGAATGACCTGGACCGTCCCTCCCAGATAATCTCCCTTTCTTTCTTTTGAAATGACCGACCAATAGACCTTGCCCGTAGTTACATTGCTGTTTTGGCTGAGATTTTCATCGATAAATCTTTCGTAGTGACCCAGGTCCAAATCGGTTTCCGCGCCATCGTCGGTCACGAATACTTCCCCGTGCTGATAAGGACTCATGGTGCCGGGGTCGACATTAATATATGGATCAAATTTCTGTATGGTCACGTGTTGTCCCCGTGCTTTCAGCAGTCGTCCTAAAGATGCGGCGGTAATACCTTTTCCAAGGCCGGATACAACACCGCCGGTTACAAAGATATACTTGGCTGACATAGTGATACAACCTCCTAAATATAGTTCTAAAGTTTGGCATGTGGGGTTCGACGTTCGGAGATGACAGACGCTAATCGCGTAAACGCTATGTAAACCTCGAACCATAAACGCCAAACCGTATTTTTTCATATTTATATTTACAACTATACTATTTTATTATGTACAAGGAAGTGTGTCAAGAAATTTTGCTCATAAAAAAAGAAGCTTTTTCAGCTTCCGATGTCAGGGCATATTGCTGGTGAGCACTTTGACCGCTTTTTGAAGTGTACCTTCTATATAGGCCACACCATACCGGAGGTCGGAAGCCGGATACCAAAATACACTAACCGCTTTCCTCTTTGGCTAATTTCCGACCTCCGGTCTATAAGGCTGCAGTACACTATCTTTAGTATATTCATTTGATCATTATTGCTATCATACTAAAACAGTTTTTTTATCTATTATCCATCTTTATCTTTACAATCCTGTACAGCATTTTAACAGCCTCTGCCCGGGTGATATAGTCAAATTGATCCGATGGTTTGACCGGCATGATTTTCGCATTGACAAGAGCATCAATATAATGCTGCCCGATGTCGTCTATCTGACGTTCCCCTTCACTGGTATAGTTCCTTAGTTCAAAAGCATTGACTACCGCCCTTGCGGCAGCACCATAGCTGAGCTGATTATCCGGGTGGAATCGACGGTCGCTGTATCCTCTCATAATGCCTTTGTAGTTAGCCAATAGGATTTCGTCGTGATGAGGGTGCTCCTCATCAATATCCTTATAATGGCTTATCATATCCTGCACCGGCAGCTCCGATAAGTCTGCTATGTTCAGGAGTGCTTTCAAAAACTCCATACGCGTTATGTAATAATCCGGATAAAATTTATCTTTAAATTGATTCTCCATCAGCCGGGTGGAATAGAAATATTGCAATGCTTGATTCAATTCCCTGTCCTTTTGCGATACATCTTTAAAATGAAACGGCGCATTAATCCATAATGGCTTCATCTTAAAATCCTTTATGGATACGCCTTTTTGCTTGTCAATAATCCGCTCGTCGGACGGCTGAGCCTGTTCCGATTGCTTCGCTCGTGCAGGCTGCTGAACTTGTGCAGACGGCTGAGCCCAGGCCGGCGTGGGACGATTCGTTCTATCGGGAACCTGCAGATAGGCATACTCGGACTCCGGAGATTCATTGTCCCATTTGTCATAAGCTTTTACAAATCCCGTGACCCTCTGATTATCTTGAATATATCTGAAGGTATGGGTCGTACGATCGGTAATATCCGATTGGTATAAAGTCCCGTTGGCATATAAATAATATCGTATTCTTCTGGCCCCGGAAGGGATATCGGCGCTCATCCTGACCGTTTGTCCATAGGGAGAATCGTATCCCTCATCTGCCCAGCGCATAAACGGAGATCTAGGCCTGGATACTTCGTCCGGCCCTCCGATATACATCGTAACGGTAGGGGATCGATAGGATTCGCGGCCGTTGTCGTCATAGGCTTTGACATAGGCAATAACGGTCTGGTCATAATCCACGGACCTAAACGTATAGTCTTCATCGTCAATTTTCCCGGACTTTTTCAGACTGCCGTCACAAATCAGAAAAAATCTCAATTCGTCCGCATCATCGGGCATTTCCGCATGGATGGTGATCCTTTGGGTATCCTTTGTGCTGTATCCCGCATTTTCCCATTCTATTTCCGGTTCTTCCGGCCTATCTACTCTTGGCGAATAGCTGCTCTTCTTATCGATATATTCGGAAGCCCATTCGGATCTTTCGGACGCTTCATCGTCATCATCATAGGCAACTACATAACCCCACACTTCCTGTTCTTCATCCAATGAAGAAAAAGTCACCGACACCTCATCGTCATCGTCGTCAACCCTAACATCTTTTCTCTTCCTGTCGTCATCTGCAAACAGATAAAACCTCATCTTTTCCGCTCCGTCGGGAATCTCGGCGGTCATCCTAACCCTCTGGCTTGATGAACTATTGCTGTAATCGTCATCCCATCTGATTTCCGGCGCCTCCGGTGTATCTACATCCGCATCGGCAAATACAAAGCTAGGAAACGTTGTGGTCAATATAACGGTTGTTAAAAGGAAAGCTATACATTTTTTCATGAAAACACCTCAGTTAGTTCGATTAATTTTGTTCTATTCATTTCGTTGGAAGAATAGTAAATATTTTTCCTTAGATATATCGGCTATTCTATTCATATTCTTAACACTCTCTGCTCACCACCCAATATTCAATACATAATGGTCAGCACTTCCAAATATGTCCTGAAAAACCGCATGATCAGGGTACTCAGGGCTAAGCCCATCAGGGCAAAAATGACGCTAAAGGTGATAATGATATCGCCTTTTTTACCTTTGCGATTTGCTAGGATACCCATGATGACACCTAAAGTGCCAAACAAAAGCGGTATAAAAAAAAT
>JAKSBV010000466.1 GCA_022360955.1 Bacillota bacterium | reverse complement strand
TTCTACTTTTTTGAAACGCCTTTTGATCGGTTATGGATTAAGAATATCAAAAAAACGATGATTCTGCGTTTTTTGTGTAAATATAAATTCGATTTTAAAGTTGGGTATCCATAAAGCGCTCAGACAGTTGCTGCTTGTTCCCTCTGCTGCGCTAACAGGCTCTAAACCTTTCCATAAGGCTGTTTCCATAATATTCTTCAACTTGATTTATCACATCCCTCCCCTGTTCCTCCCATTATGATTTATAAAGTATTTACCTTATTATTAATCATATCCCTCTTCACATTGTGTTATAATATACTATAGCTTAGAATTCATACTTCAAAGGAGGCATTATGGAATGACAGACAATAAAAGCAAAAAACTTCCCAGAAGGGAAGAAATAAAAGAGCAATACAAGTGGAAACTGGAAGATATTTATGCCGGTCATGAAGCATGGGAAAAGGATTTTGTAAAAATAAAGGGATTGCTTCCGGAAATGGCGCAGTATCAAGGTAAATTGGGCAGTGCCTCTTCTATCCTGCTGCAGGCTTTAAAACTGAACGATGACATTCAAAATCTTATTGAAAAAGTCTTTGTCTATGCCAGAATGAGGAGAGATGAAAATAATGCCAATACCACCTATCAGGCATTGACCGACCGCGCTCAGAGTCTGGCTGTACAAGTGTCCGGTGCTGTTTCTTTTATAACTCCGGAAATCATTTCTATTCCCGAGCAAAAGTTAAAACAATTTTTGAATGAACAAAAAGAACTGCAGGTTTATACCCATTTTTTCAATGGACTCCTGCGTCAAAAAGCCCATGTGCTGACCCAAAAGGAAGAACAAATCCTCGCTTTTTCGGGAGAAATAAGCGGTGCTGCCGGGGATATCTTTATGATGCTCAATAATGCGGACATCAAATTCCCTCATATTCAAAACGAAAAGGGAGAAACCGTAGAATTGACCAAGGGGAATTACGTCAACTTTATGGAAAGCAGTGACCGCAGCGTAAGGAAAAATGCCTTCGAGTCGCTATACGCTACGTATACCAAACAAAAAAATACCCTTGCCGCCGCCCTCAATGCGAATGTTAAAAAGAACATGTTTTATTCCCGCATACGGAGATATCCTTCCGCATTAGAGGCTTCTCTCTATGGAGACAATATCCCTAAATCGGTTTACGACAATCTCATTGACACAATCCACGCACATTTCCCTCTTATGCATCGATATGTGTCTTTACGCAAAAAAGTGCTGCAACTGGATGAGCTGCACATGTACGATTTGTACACCCCCCTTGTGAAAGAACTAAACAAGCAAATCGATTATCCCGAGGCTCTGGATATGGTTGAACAATCACTCCAACCGCTGGGGCATGATTATATTGACATTTTAAAAACAAGCTTCAATGCACGATGGATCGATGTCTATGAAAACGAAGGCAAAACAGGCGGCGCCTATTCCTGGGGCACATACAGCGTTCATCCTTATGTACTTCTCAACTATCAAGGGACCACGAAGGATGTATTTACGCTGGCGCACGAAATGGGCCATGCGCTGCATTCCTATTATACCAATAAGCATCAGCCCTATGTGTATTCACAATATAAAATATTCGTAGCCGAAGTGGCTTCTACCGTCAATGAATCGCTGCTCATGGAACATCTTTTAAAGCATACGGATAATCCAAATGAGAAAGCGTATTTATTGAATCACTATCTGGATGGGTTCCGGGGCACTGTTTTTAGACAGGTTATGTTTGCGGAGTTTGAAAAAATCATTCATGAAAAGGCGGAAAAGGGCGAGGCCCTCACACCGCAGCTGCTATGTGAGATCTATCATGACTTAAACGTCAAATACTTTGGGGATGAAATGGTGGTTGACAGTGAGATTGATATGGAATGGGCCAGAATTCCCCACTTTTACAGCAGCTTCTATGTTTATAAATATGCCACCGGTTTTTCCGCGGCCGCATCTCTGTCAAAGCAAATTCTCGACGAGGGGCAGCCTGCCGTCGACCGATATACGGCCTTTTTGAAAAGCGGCGATTCCGATTACCCGATAGAGCTGCTCAAAAGGGCCGGCGTGGATTTATCTACCCCGCAGCCTATTATAGATGCACTAAAAATATTTGAGAAATCCTTAGAAGAATTAGAATCACTCTTAACATAAAATACCTGCAGTCAAAGAACGGACGTCGGGGACGGATCTTTCGGCCACACATGCTTTGTGCGGACAAAAGGTCTGCTCCTGCTGTCCGCTTCTACGAAACCAAAAATATTGTTGCAATAACTGCCAGCATCATCAAGCTCTCTGCCAGCATTGTCCTAAAGAGCACCCTGTTGAGCGATACGCTGAAATAGTCGGAAGTCATTACGGCACAAAGGTGTAATGGGGAAGTCATGATGCCGGTCGTTGCAGCAATAAACGCGATGGTTCCATACCATATATTATCCGCCAATCCGAAAGGTAATAAAATAGGAAACGCAATGGACACTGCGCTCACCATAATACCTGTTGAAAACCCTCCTATATACGGAAGTATGATAAATAATAAAAATTTCGAAATATGATATTTCTCAGCCATTTCAGGCAGCCGGTCCAAAATTTGGGAAGCAAATAATACTTCTTTGAACACCATTACACCTAGGATAATAAATAAAAATTTTGGCGAAAAGGCCTGCTTCATGACTTCTCGGATTTGTACGCCATTATATTTCTTCCAGATCATAAGGATTACAATTGTGGCCAGACATGCAATCTGCAGGCCATAGTTCCGTAAACCCAGACCCAAGAGCAGCATATAAAGACCAATGACAAACAGAATCGGGAAGAAATTGATCATAAATTTCTTCACATCTTCTTTGTCATTGGGAACATCCTCTATTTTTTCTTTTTTGATTTTCAAAACACCTAAAAATATTCCGATCAAAATAGCAATAAGCATAAAAGGTATAATATGTAAACACAAATAAAGACTATCTACTTCTATGATCTCCGCTGCAATAATCAAACCGGGATAGAGAATAAAGCCATCTCTCCAAGCATGTCTAAACCAAAAATTCACAAAGGCTTTAATGCTTTGTCCGTCACTTTCCCCGGTCATTTCTTCCACCATCGGACAGGATAATCTTGCGCCTCCCGGTGAGGGGAGCATGCCGATCACCATCGGCAATAAGGCAGCAGCCTTTCGGTTGCTTCTGAGCAAATGCTTTAAACTGTCGGTGATTTCTTGAATCATACCTTTCTTGCGCATCATCATTTCCAGCATCATGATGAGATAAACAATAAGCATCAGTCCGATTGTTTTACTTGAGAGGCCTCCCTTCACAAAAGCATTTACTGCTGCGTCAAAGGGCATGCCTTGTATGAATATGATACAAGCCGAATCAATTAACATAATGAGGCCAATGTTGACCCGTTTACGTAACAGGTATACCGTAATACCCACCATCAAAAATATACCTATCGTCGTACCCACCCCCTTTACGCCCTTAGAATAAATAAAATATTGGGGTGAAGAACTATCTCCACCCGCTAGCTTCTATCAATCACTCACCACATACGTCCAGCCCATGTGATCTTCTCTTGTACCGGTCTGTATACCGGTGAGTTCGTCGTAAAGCCTTTGCGATATTGCTCCAATCTTACCGTCGTTGATGGTCATAATCTTGCCGTCCCAGTTTAATTCACCGACAGGAGAAATGACGGCGGCCGTTCCGGTTCCGAATACCTCTTCCACCATACCCCCGGCATAAGCATCATACAGTTCTTGAATGGTCATTTTCCTCTCCGTGACCTTCATCCCCCATTTTTCCAACAGCTCTACAGCCGAATCCCTTGTCACACCCGGCAGTATACTGCCTTCCAATGACGGCGTAACAATTTCACCGTTTATCTTAAAGAATACGTTCATCGTACCTACTTCTTCAATATATTTTCTCTCCACCCCATCAAGCCACAGCACCTGGGAATACCCTTTTTCCTTTGCTTCCATCTGTGCTTTTAAGCTGGCAGCATAATTTCCTGCTGTTTTGGCAAAACCGACACCACCTTTTACGGCACGTACATACTTGTTCTCCACATAGATTTTGACAGGATTAATGCCTTCGGCATAATAGGCCCCCACCGGAGATAATATCACGATAAATTGATACGTATTGGAAGGTCTTACCCCAAGAAAGGGGTCGGTTGCAATGATAAAGGGCCTGATATATAATGAAGTCCCTTCCGCTTCAGGAATCCAATCTTTCTCCACATTTACCAAAGTTTTAATGGCCTCCAGCTTAAATTGTACATCAATTGGCGGTATACACATTCTGTCATTGGACACATTGATTCTATGCATATTCTTTTCGGGTCTAAACAGAAGCACTCTGCCGTCCTTTGCCTTGTAAGCCTTCATACCTTCAAAAATAGCCTGCCCGTAATGCAATACCATAGTGGCGGGGTCAAGGGTCAACGGTGCATAGGGAACAATCCTCGGATCATGCCAGCCTTTGCCTTGGGTATAATCCATGATAAACATATGATCCGTAAAGTTCTGTCCGAATCCCAAATTGTTTTGGTCCGGCTTTTGTTTCGGTGCACCGGTCTTCTCAATTCTAATCGTGTTGGCCATATTATTCACTCCCTCAATTATAAAATTATAATGACTTGTTGCTGTTACAATTCCCGTTACTCCATTTTACTGCAAAACGTCATAAAATACAATGTTTAGAAATCACGTTTTTTCTCTTTACAACGGAACAAAAGGAATGTTTCTTGTCAAATCAAGAAACATTCCTTTTGTTCCGTTTAAACATTGAATTGTTAACAGCCGGCTATTTTATCAATCCTTTTGAGCGCAGGAAGTCTTCTGCAGCTTTCTTCACAGGCATCCCCTTTTCATCCACCTGATAATTTACCTGTCGGATCTCTTCCTCGCTCACCTGGCTGCCAAGTTTATTCAGCAGCTCCACAACATCGGGATACTTTTCCGCAACATTCCCATGTACGATCGGTGCCACGTAATAAGGCGGGAAGAATTGCTTATCGTCTTCCAAGATGGCAAGATCCATTGCCAAAAGTTTGCCGTCTGTTGAATAGGCATCAATCACATCTACCTTATCATCCTTAATCGCCGCATATCTCAACCCCGGATCCAAAGGCTTCATTTCTTTAAAGGCCAAGCCGTACACTTTTTTTGCACCTAACCATCCGTCTTCTCTTTCCATAAATTCATGGGTAGGCCCAAATTTTAAATTCGGAGCGTGCTGAGCCAGATCGGAGGTCGTCTTAATATTTAATTGCTCGGCCAAATCTTTCTTTAGTGTAAAGGTATAGGTATTATTATAGCCCAAAGGCTCCAACCAAAGAATATCAAATTGTTTCTTATATTCGTCCTTCACATATTCATATACTTCCTGGGATTTGGTTAAGCCGCTTTGTTTCAGGATAGCAGCATACGCTGTTCCCGTAAACTCACCGTACAAATCGATTTTTTTACTTTTAAGTGCTTCGTGCACAAGCAATGTTCCCCCAAATTCCTTTACATCGGTTTTATAGTTTGTATTGTTTTCGATCAACAGAGCGAACATTTGTCCCATAATTCTCTGCTCCGTATAGTTCTTATGCCCTATCCTGATCACCTCTTGCTGGTCACATCCCGTACTGAAAATACTAAATAACGCCACTATTAAGGTCATACAAACAGCTTTTTTTATAAAACGATACATCCTGTTCCTCCTAATCATTTCTTTATTTCAACCCTTTCGGGGTAATTGACTTCTCTACTAAGCCCAAAATTGTATCTACAGACAACGCCAATATGGCAGTTGGAATAGCACCGGCCAATATTAAATTGTTGTCTGCCATTGAAATTCCTCTAAAAATGAAATCCCCAAGTCCGCCGGCCCCTATTAGCGCCGCAATGGTAGCCGTGCCAATATTGATAACCGTAGAAATACGGATACCTCCCATAATAACCGGCAGGGCCAAGGGCAGCTCCACTATTCTTAAAATCTGAGAGACCTTCATGCCCATTCCTTTTCCGGCTTCAATAACCGAAGCGTCTACATTGCTGATTCCGATATGCGTATTTTTGATAATAGGCAATAATGCGTATAAAAACAGTACAAAGATGGATGGAACAATCCCTATCCCTAAAATCGGAATAATCAATCCGAATAACGCCAAACTGGGAAGCGTTTGGAATATGTTGGCTATCCCGATGACAATGTTGGCCGTCTTTGCATTACGGCTGATAGCAATACCGGTCGGCACCCCTATGATAATGGCAAACAAAACCGCCATGCCCGTAATCTGCATATGCTGCAGCGCCAGCCTTAAAATATCCCCCATCCGATACGACATAAATTCAAAGAAATTCATATGTTTATCCCCCCTTACCTATTAAAATACTATGCTTCTTCATAATCCGTAACGGCTTCCGTAATTACATTCAGTATACTGGATTGTGTAATAATTCCTACCAGATTTTTCTGTTCGTCTATGACGAAAATATTTTTTAATTTCTTTTCTGTCATAAAATTTAATACATCTACCATATTCATTGATTCGTCAATGGTTTCAAATTTTGTATTCATCAAATCCTGCATTGTAAAATCATGGGTAACGGCATGGCTTAATTCTCTTCTGGTGACAACGCCTAAAGGCTTCTGTACCTGCTGCGCTTCTTTGTCCACCACAATCAACGTATTTACACCTTTTTCTTTCATCTTTTCTATGGCGTGCGCCGGCGATCTCTTAAGGCTTACCGTTATAACCTTCTTACTCATAATATCCTTTGCGTACAGCAGTTCCGGCGTTTTCCACAATCTATCCTTGCCGACAAAATACTCTACAAACTCATCTTTCGGATTTTTTAATATTTCTTCCGGTGTATCATATTGCAGTATTTTACCGTCTTTCATCACGGCAATCTTATCCCCCAGCTTGAGCGCTTCGTCCATATCATGGGTAACAAATACAATGGTTTTATGCAAGTCGTCTTGCAGCGTCAGCAGCTCTTTTTGCAGCTGCTCCCTCGTAATCGGATCCAGGGCGCTAAAAGGCTCATCCATTAAAATAATATCCGGGTTAATCGCCAATGCCCGCGCAACCCCTACCCTTTGCTGCTGGCCGCCGCTGAGTTCATTAGGATATCTGCCGTAATATTCTGCCGGGGGTAATCCGACGAGATTCAGGAGTTCTTCCGCCCTTTCTTTTCGTTTTTGTTTATCCCATTCCTTTAACATGGGAATCAATTCAATATTCTGCCCGACCGTCATATGGGGCAGCAATCCTACTTTCTGAATAACATACCCGATATTTCTGCGTAACGCGATGGGGTCCATGTGCCTTATATCTTTGCCGTCAATAAGTATCTTCCCACCGGTAGGGTCAATCAGACGATTAATCATCTTCATGGTCGTCGTCTTACCACAACCGCTTTCTCCGATCAAAACAACAAACTCACCTTTTTCTATGGTCATACTCAGATCATCCACAACCTTCATTTGTCCGTTAAAACTTTTTGATATATTTTTTAGTTCAATCACTCTTGACACCTCCATATCCTTCCATAAACAGACAACCCTATTCTAACACTCGAATTGTTAGCTGTCAAATTTTATATATCTTTCGGGTGTATAGATTTTGATTGAAAAAATTATCACTATTGTACTAATATGTATTCTTATTACCACAAAAAAAGAAGCTTAAGACGTATTAACCATACTTCTCAGCTTCTTTTATTTTATCTGCTATGCCGTTTCGATTCCCGCATCTTCCTGTAAACCGTATACCTCAATTGCCATTTCTCTAAGCTTATATTTCTGTATCTTTCCACTTGCTGTCATGGGATAGGCGTGCATGAATTTTACATATTTAGGCGTCTTATGCCTCGCCATATTGTCCAGTACAAATTGTTTGACCGCTTCCTCCGTAAGTGAATGGCCTTCCTTGCAAATAATGCATGCCATGATTTCCTCTCCCAGCTTCTTGCTGGGAACCCCGATGATCTGTACGTCCTGTACCGACGGATGGGTGTACAAAAGTTCTTCGATTTCCCTGGGATAAATATTCTCACCACCGCGGATGATCATATCCTTGATTCTGCCCGTAATCTTACAATAACCGTTTTCATCCATTGTTGCCAGGTCCCCGGTATGAAGCCAGCCGTCTTCGTCAATCGCTTTGTGTGTGGCTTCTTCCATCTTATAGTAACCTTTCATCACATTATATCCTCGCGCGCACAATTCACCCTGTACGCCGCAAGATACCTCTTTTCCCGTTTCCGGATCGACAATCTTTACTTCTACATTGGGAAGATGTTTTCCCACCGTACTGACCCTGAGTTCAATCGGGTCGTCCACCCGCGTCTGGGTAATGACCGGGGAAGCCTCCGTCTGCCCATAGGCAATGGTTATTTCATTGGCCCCCATCCGGTCTACAACTTCCTCCATGACCTTGATAGGGCACGGAGATCCGGCCATAATCCCTGTTCTCAAAGAGGATAAGTCATATTTGTCAAAATCCGGATGTTCCAGCATAAAGATAAACATGGTGGGAACACCGTGCACCGCCGTACACCGTTCCGTTTCAATAGCCTGTAATACCTCAGCCGGCCTGAAATACTCCACCGGCACCATAGTTGAAGCATGGGTCACACAGGCCAGCACCCCCAGTACACATCCAAAGCAGTGGAAAAACGGTACGGGAATACATAAGCGGTCCTTATCCGTAAACCGCATACATTCCCCAATAAAGAAACCGTTATTCAAAATATTATAATGGGTCAACATCACACCTTTTGGAAAACCGGTTGTACCCGATGTATACTGCATATTGATGACATCATGGGGGTCAAGGCTTCTCTGCCGTTCGTCCAATTCCTTATCGCTAACCTCTTGTCCCATCGCCATGATATCCTGCCATTTGAACATGCCGGGAGGATGATTGTCTCCCAGATAGATAATGTTTTTGAGGCAAGGTAATTTTTCCGCTTTTAAATGCCCGGGGTCCGAATCTGCAATTTCCGGGCAAAGCTTGTTCAGAATCTCTACATAATTCGCGTCCTTAAATCCGTCAATCAATAGAAGTGTGGTAGCATCAGACTGGCTGAGCAGGTATTCCAGCTCAAATACTTTATAATTGGTATTCACCGTCACCAAAACCACACCAATTTTAGCGGTAGCAAACTGCGCGATCACCCATTCCGGATAATTGGTTGCCCAGATCGCTACATTATCCCCCTTTTTAATACCCATTTTCATAAAACCTTTTGCCGCCTGTCTGCATACCTCATTGAAGGCTTTGTAAGAATATCTGATCCCTCTGTCCACATATACAAGCGCATCATTCTCAGCATACCGAACCGCCATATCATCCAAAAAATCACCGATAGTTGCATCAATAAAATCTGCCATCGTTACCCCTCCATTATTCATTTGGCGTTCGAAATCGGACGTTCGGAGACGTTTTGTAGAAATGATCATGAACGCCGGACTACGAATTCCGAACCATTAATGCAAAAATCCCCCGCCCCTAAAGTAATATCCTTTAGGGGCGAGGGTTTAAATCCGCGTTACCACCCTAATTCACCATTGTATTACTACAACAGTCTCATTAAGTTTTTTTAAAAACTCCGGTTTTAACGGTTCCACCGACGCTATTTACTTCGGCATTTCAATAACGCAGTTCAGGAGCGAGCTATATTGCATACCCTATGTCGATTCCCACCACCCACCGACTCTCTGAGATAAGCATATACATTTGTTCTCCGTCATCACTTTTTCAAGTTATAGATGGTTAAAAGTGTATCATGCAATAATCTGTGATGTCAAGAAATGTAGAAAAACAAAACAGGAAATGTGATTTTTTTTACATCCTATTGAATTACGAAAAGTGTTCGGAACACGGCTGTTACAACATTATTCATCCTCAAAAACAGCAAAAAATAGTAAATCCCACCGACTGTGTCCGGCGGGATTCGGGTCATGTATAGATAATAAATACTAGCACTAGAAATATAATCGTATGGAAGTAACCTTATGAAGAATCTTAGAGATTGTTTGCGCAGCGTAGGAAAAGCGGCTTCAACTGTTTGAGCGCAGCGAGTTTTGGAGCATTCGTTGGGGACATTCCCCGACGAAGGAGGGGTGTGTCC
>JAKSBV010000227.1 GCA_022360955.1 Bacillota bacterium | reverse complement strand
ATGCCTTTTGCGTACATTGCCATGATCTTCTGTTCGATTTCATCAGTCCGAGTCTGACGTTTTTCCAGGATTTTCGGCTTAAACTTGCCGTTGCGGTCGCGGGGTACGGCAATTTCACTCTCACCATAATCGCTTATGATAGTCTTACGGTTGTACCCGTTACGGGAATTGCCGGTGTTATTGCCTTCAATGCTGTGTTTTTCATATCCTAAATGTTCGCCTATTTCTGTTTCCAGCATTTGTTCAATGGTTCCCGCAAAAAGGCGTTTTAGTTTTGACTGAATATCTCCCGTGCTTCGACAGTCCTGCATTAGCAGGCCTACCAGTTCCATTTCCTTTTCCGTGAGAATGTTTTTTGATTGTTTCATTTAATAACCTCCATTTTGTTTTTTTAGAGATTATTACCATTTACACGGGCTTTTATTCAGCCTCATTCTTGTTACTAAATTTCCCATGTTCCATGTTCTTTTTCTAAAACAAATAATCCAAATAAGCTTACCGCACTTCTTAGGTATAGTCCGGTGCATGTATCTTCTAATGCTTGGTATGTCATTGATCCGTATAACATTTTTATAGCTTCTATATCATCCGTTTTATATTTGTTTTTTATAAGAGACGCTATTTTTTGTATTTTTGCCGTTTGTATAACATCATAATTCATCACTCACCCATCCTTTCCATATTTAGCAATAAAAGGCTTCTTTGAACTTTAAATACTTTAATACCTGTTCAGTATGGAAGCTTACTTGATTGTTCTTCTCCTTATACTTTATACGCTTTAATACATCCTCTTTCCGCATAAATCCTGCTTCATAAGCATCTATTAAGTTGAATACTTTATCATCCGCAACTTCTCCTATTACTATGTCATAGAAATGAATCATATTTAAACTTTTTCTATTACTTATTACAAATTCTAACCATGCCTCACTGGCTCCCCTAAATTCTTTAATCTTAAATATATTTTTTAATGCATCCCTATCAATATTATATACACTTACAACTGGCAATCGATATAGGCCCTGCCGTTTTAATATATTGCATTTCCTTTTCGCCCACTCTATCGCTTGCTGCTTATATATTGTAGTGTAAAATCCCACTCCAAAATCTAATCCTCTATTAGATGCTACTATTTTAGGATGTTTTACTTCTTCCCCGGAGCCATGGTATAATATCATATATTTTCACCCCTAGCCCTTAATTCTTTTGCTATATATTCTATTATATATACTTTGCCATGACTATGTAATTCATCATACTCATTATACAATATCTCATCTATTCCATATTTATTTAATAATATCCATATGCTATTACCGCTAGTATGGAATAAATCTTTTAATATCTCTATACAATATACTACAAACTTTAACCTGTCTTCTTGTTGATTCATATCATTTCTCTCCTATTTTTGTCTCTTTTACATCTTTTAAAAACTTTTTAATACTAGCCAATTGTCTAAGCCTTTCCTCGCGTTTTCTATCCTGTATTTCTTACATCATCTCTTGATCTCTATTTTTAAAATATACTTTATTTTCCATCCATGTCATTCTACTATTTCTATAATATCACTTTTTCTACATTTTCAAAACTAATTTTTAATAAAATCCTTAATAATTTTAAGTCTAAAAATAAGATATTACCTAGAAAAACAGGCAAAAAGAACTCGGAGTCTTCTCTCCAAATGCATCACCAGTATCTGCATTGCCATTACAGTTCCGCCGGTATCCTTTAATCGAGCCATGATTCGATTCAACCTTAGGTATAGTTTTATAATTATTGCATCATATCTATCATGCATTGCAATGTTGTTGTGAACAAAAAAGTCCGTTTCCCTGATCCACTATTTCAGGATTTTAATAAATACTTGAACAGGATGCGGATAGCCTTTATCTTCCATCAATATATCTTTAGCAATAAACCCATGCTTACGATAAAAGCTTCTCGCTGCTTTTCCATACTCATCATCATACAAAAAAGTTTTTACTTTTATTTCTTTTACATTAGCCAGTTTATCTATCATATGTTTCATTAGTGAGGATGCTACACCTTTTTGTCTGTATTTGGGATGGACGGCCAACCAGCTAATATGATTTTGATTTGGTGAATATGTCATGGCTCCAATAATCGGAGAATCAGATTTACTGCTATCTTCAACATATATTGCTGTTGCTCTTTCCATATTCTTTCTCATTCCGCAACAAAATTTCTCATTATCTACTAAATTGATATTACAAAAATCTGACTGTACAATTGATACAAAGATAAACCATCTTTCCGCATCATCCAAGCTAGCCATTTTCACTTTCCATTTAGGGGTTCCCATTAAATTACCTCCTATCTGTAAAGTCAGTAAAATCATAGTTTAT
>JAKSBV010000054.1 GCA_022360955.1 Bacillota bacterium | reverse complement strand
ATGTAGGTCATTTTACGCAGTAAAATCCGACCAAAATCTTAAGGGTTCAATACCCTTGAGATTTTATTACCCGTGGACATACATAACATGTATAATGTATTTTTTAAAACGCCCTGTGTATAAATAGTATTTTTAGGTTTAAAGTTTACTATCTATACTAGGACTATCTTTATTAAATGCTCAATTTTAAAATTTGTAATTTTTTTTAAATTTTCATTTTCCAGGAGTTTGTCTGCAAAAAAAATTGCAAATAAGCAACTGAAGTACCCGGTTGCTTTCTAAGCAAACCAAAGTCATGACAGCACTTCCATACCCGGCAAAAACGCCGAGTATGGAGAACCGTCTAACCTTCTATGCCATTACATCATTAATGATTTGAATAGTCTTACTAATCCCTTCTTCTACAGCTAGCTCCTTGATATCCTTATCTTTTCTCAGCTTAAATTCTATAATGCCCTCACCTGCTTTTTTCCCTACCGTAATTCTGATCGGGAACCCTATAAGGTCTGCATCTTTGAACTTAACACCCGGTCTTTCATTTCTATCATCAATTAACACTTCCACGCCTGCATCCTGCAATCTCTTATAAATGTCTTCCGCAACTTTCATTTGGGTTTCATCTTTTACCTTTACAGGCACAACGATAGCATGATAGGGTGCAACCGATATAGGCCAGATAATGCCGTTTTCATCATAATTCTGTTCAATAACAGCTGCCATACTTCTGTTTACGCCTATCCCGTAGCAACCCATCACCATTGCTTGTCCCTCACCGTTTTCATCAAGGTAAGTACAATCCAATGCTTTACTATATTTGGTGCCAAGCTTAAATATATGCCCTACTTCTATTCCTTGAGCTGTCCGGATAGGTTTGCTACATTGCGGACATTCGTCTCCTTCAATAATATTTCGGATATCTTTTACCGTTTCAGCGTTGAAATCCCTGCCGAAGTTTACATTCTTGTAGTGATATCCCGTCTCATTAGCCCCGACGATAAAATTTTTCATCTCCGCAACTTCCAAGTCTACAATAAGATCAATATCGAGTCCGATAGGCCCTGCAAAACCTACTGCTGCATTGGTAATTTGCTTTACGGTATAGGCATCGGCCATTTCTAATTCTATGCATCCTAATAAATTTTGTAATTTTGTTTCATTTAAATCCCTGTCGCCTCTGATGATAGCCGCTACAATTTTATCATCCGCTTTATAAACTAAGGTTTTTACGAACATATCTGCCGAACAGCCGAAGAAATCCATTAATTCCTCGATTGTTTTCGCATCAGGAGTTGCAACCTTTTCCAACACCTTTTCTTCCTTATCTGTTACTTCAATCTGAGGTGTACACTGCGCTTTTTCTTCATTGGCAGCATAACCACAAGTCTCACAGAAAGCAATCATTCCTTCTCCAATTTCCGATTTGACCATAAATTCTTGAGAACCAGAGCCACCCATAGCCCCTGTATCGGCCTCCACGACAGTATAATTCAATCCCAGCCGTTCAAATACTTTGCAATAAGCGCTGTACATCTTTTGATAGGATAGATTCAGTCCTTCTTCATCCCGATCAAAGCTGTAAGCATCCTTCATAATAAACTCTCTGCTCCTCATCACACCAAACCTAGGTCTTCTCTCATCTCTATACTTTGTCTGAATTTGATAAAGTGTAACAGGAAGCTGTTTATAGGATTTAATCCCATCTTTTACCGTTTGGGTGAATATTTCTTCATGTGTAGGACCAAGACAAAAATCCCTTTCGTGTCTGTCTTGCAACCTAAACATCTCCGGTCCGAATACATCCCATCTCCCTGATTCTTGGTAAAATTCAGCAGGAAGTAGTGCCGACATTAACAACTCTTGTGCGCCTTCTCTGTCCATTTCTTCTCTGATAATTTGTTCTATCTTGCGTATTGTCCTGTATCCTAACGGCAAGAACGAATATATCCCAGCCGCCAGTTTCCGCATCAAGCCTGCTCTCAACATCAGTTGATGACTGGCAATCTCAGCTTCGGCGGGAACCTCTCTTAAAGTAGGTGCCATCATCTGTGAAAATCTCATATGTAATACCTCCAATTATTTAAATCAAGCATTATGCTTGCATTCAAAGATTCACTCTTATATTACTGTTTCATTTACTTGTCGTTTATTCTACCACATTATTCATCGTAAATAAAGCTTACTTTGAAACAGGGATGTATAAACTTTGGTTGAAAAAAATGATTCCAAGGTTACAAGTAGTTGAGGGCCGAGAGATGAGGGTCGAAAACACTGAACCAATCGGCTCTAAAACAGCCCATGATTTATTCTTAACTTTAGAATCATTCATGATTCCCCAAGAATTTAATTCTTCATTAACAGTACCGCCGCCTGTGCCGCTATTCCTTCTCCCGTTCCGACGAAGCCCAGTCCTTCTGTTGTGGTCGCTTTTACATTGATGCTGTCCACATCAATCGCCAGCACATCGGCAATGTTCGCTCTGATCTGCTCGATATACGGTGCCATCTTCGGGCGCTGGGCAATAATCGTTGCATCAATGTTATGAATCCCATAACCATGATGATGCAAGATACGCTTTACTTCTTTTAACAACAGTAAACTGGAGATACCTTTATATTGTTCATCGGAATCAGCAAAATGCTTGCCGATATCCCCCAGTGCGGCAGCACCGAGCAAGGCATCCATAATAGCGTGGGTGAGCACATCCGCGTCCGAATGTCCAAGCAAACCCTTTTCATAAGGAATGTCTATACCGCCAAGAATGAGTTTCCTGCCTTCTACCAACCTATGCACATCATAGCCCTGTCCTATTCTCATTCATCATCCTCCTCACCAAACGCCTTGCCTTCAATGATCGCTTCCGCCATATATATATCTTCCGGAGTGGTTATCTTTATATTGTCATAACTGCCTTCTACCATCTTAACTTGAACGCCTGTCCGCTCTACAAGCATACAGTCATCGGTTGCGGAAATGCCTTTTTCGATCGCTTCTTGATAAGCCTTCATGATGATGTGGGTTCTAAAAGTTTGCGGTGTCTGCACAGCCCAGAGAAATCTTCGGTCCAATGTATTTACTATATTACGACGATCATCCACCAGTTTGATCGTATCTTTTACCTTTACCCCTATGGCCGCCGCATTGTGCTGCGCAGCCGCTTCAACGGACGCTTCAATATGCTCCGGCAGGATCAGCGGTCTTGCGCCGTCGTGTACCGCAACAAGTGCAGCTTGGCTGTTGATCTCCTGCAAGCCTTTATATACCGAGTCTTGTCTTTCCTTTCCTCCTACAACGATTTTAGCGACTTTAGTCAATTCCGATATATCTACAATTTCCTTACACAAGATAATATCTTGTTCACGCGTTACAATAATCATTTCATTAATCATTTCACAGTCTTCAAATGCCTGTAAAGTATAGGCCAGGACAGGCCGATCGATGATATTGAGAAATTGTTTGTTCTTAGAAGCATTCATACGTGTCCCTTTGCCGGCAGCCACTATGATCGCAGAACAATATTCCTTGTTTTTATTTTTTTTGCCTTGTTTCCACAGGTCTCTAATTTTATTTAGCATCATAAACCCCCGTTATTAGTGTACAGTGTACAAAATACAGCGTACAGTTAAAAGTCTTTTTTTATTTTATACTAAAATTTGTGAAAAGCCAAGCCTTAAAAAGCAGTTGGCAATAAACAGCGGACAGTGGACAGTTAAAACCCTTGGTAGTTCTGTTTTTGTAACTACGACACGGGGACGGTTCCGGCGTCTTCCCCCTTCGGGCCTTCACTTCGTTACGGTGACGCTCGAACCGTCCCCATGACTTCTAAGAGATGAGAACTGAGCATACTGCACTAACAAATTCTCAAAAAACCTAATTCTTCATTCTTAATTCTTAATTCTTCATTATAAAAGCCAACCCGAAGGTTGGCTTAATCGCATCAAAAATATCATTTAATGAAAAACAAATAATACCCTGAATATACTGATTAGTACAATTTATCCTTTAAACCTTATTATCACATGAGCCTTTTGGTTTTAACTGTCCACTGTCAGCTGTCCACTGTCAACTGCCTTTCCTACCCTGCTTTCTCCACCTGATACTTTGGCTTTGCGAATATCATTCTGCCTGCTGACGTTTGAAGTACGCTGGTAACAAGCACATCAAGCGGTTCACCCATATGTTTCTTTCCGCCGTCAACGACAATCATTGTGCCGTCGTCCAAGTAGGCTACACCCTGTCCCATTTCTTTTCCGTCTTTTACAACCTGTACCAGCATTTCTTCTCCAGGCAGAACAATCGGTTTGACAGCATTTGCAAGTTCATTGATATTTAACACCGGTACGCCTTTAAAACTGGCTACTTTATTAAGGTTATAATCATTCGTGATAATTTTACCATTCATAAATTCGGCAAGTTTTAGTAATTTGGCATCTACTTCGTGAACATCGTCAAAATCTTTGTCTAAAATCTCAACAGATATACTCAGCTCTTTTTGAATAATGTTAAGAATATCCAGCCCTCTTCTGCCGCGATTACGCTTTAAGGCATCGGAGGAATCGGCTATATGCTGTAATTCTCTTAGTACAAATGTCGGAATAATCAAGGGACCTTCTATAAAATCCGTACGACAGATATCAGCAATTCTTCCATCAATGATGACGCTTGTATCAAGTATTTTAGGCTTGGTATTGGAACTGGATCGTTTCATAATCCCCTTCTTCAGAAAAAGTATGCTCTCATTTAACTCATCCTTCTTTTTAATACCGATACTCATACCTAGATATCCCAGCATCAGATTTGCGGCTATTGCCAGAACGATTCCGATAATCGGGATCTGAACAATAGGCATTGAAATTAAATTTGCAATAATAAGTCCGATAATAAGTCCTAAAGAGCCTGCAAGTATCTCGTAAAAAGTCTTCATCTGGAGCGATATTTCAATACGCAACAAAACATCCCATAAAAAAGTAAGTATCTTTGCTCCACTTATGTAGAACAACGTTGCTCCCATCAAACACGAACCGATATAGAGAATAGCAGTAAACAAAACATTGTCATTCGGATCGAGACCGGTTTTCTCAAAAAATAATAAAATCAGGCTTACACCAATGGCGGCTCCGACCATTGAAAATGTCCCTTTAATTGCCCGGTTAACCATTAAAACATCCACCTCCTCCAGTTTATATATACCATTATATACTATTTTTCATAAAATTAAACTATTTTTTTAGTTTTTGGTATGACAAAACAAATTTTCTAACAAGGATTCTACTTCATTTTGTCTCATATTTTTTGCCAGTACCAATTCACTCACAAGAATTTGTCTGGCATTATTCAGCATCTTTCTTTCTCCGGTCGAGAGACCCTTTTCCTTGTCTCTATACATTAAATTTTTAACTACATCTGCAACTTCATATATGTTGCCGCTTTTAATCTTAACCATGTTTTCCCTATAGCGCTTATTCCAATTACTGGACATATCGGTTTTTCCACTTTTGAAAATATCAATAACCCCTTCGGCTTCTTGTTGATTAATCACCTGTCTTATTCCGATTTCTTGAACACTTGCCATAGGAATCATCACCTTCATATCTCCGATAGGCATTTTCATAATATAGTATTTTTGCCGGTTCCCTAAAATTTCTTTCTCTTCAATGGATTCGATCACACCGGCACCATGCATTGGATAGACAATCTTATCACCGATGTTATACACTATACATATTCCTCCTTGTTCCATAAAATAAACAATCATCAAGTAATTTATTCCATATCACTATTTTTAACACATTCACCTTTAAGTATACTACAAATTAATAATATTGTCAAAAACAATAATTTTAACATGCACCTGATGTTTATGTCAACACTTTTTTTAAAAAATATTTTATTGGAAATTTGCTACAATTTTAACGATTTCATTGACAAAGTGCTTTATCTAAGTATAATTAAAGTATGGGAACCTAATTGCACAGCCATATTTTGAGTATCAATAATGTAATAAGGAGGATAATAATGGTAAAGGATATACTAAGTGATGAATTCCAATATACAGTATTAGAGTTGTTGGTTAGAAATAAAAGTATTCTTGATTCTTTAACAAAATATCAGGACTCCAATGCAAGGGTCAATCGTTCTATTGTTAAAGCTGTCACTCAATGCGGATGTATTAAAATAAATGCCGATAAGCAGGTTTTCCCGGAAGACGCAGATTTTGAAGAAATTAGAGAAAACATGTCCACTCATTTGAATGGAGGTCTGTGTGAACATTGCAGAGATACCATCGAAAAAGAAATGGGCAGGAATTTATTTTACCTTGCTTCTTTATGCAATAGCTTAGATTTAAATATGTATGATGTCTTTATCAAAGAACTGGATAGAGTTAAAATGCTAGGCAAGTACAATTTAAGATAACACGTTAAATAGTAATGATTGTGGGCCTGGCTTGGGAAGCCCCCGCCACCGCCCACAACTTTTTTATCCCCTTCACACTCTACCCGCCACCCACTACCCACTACCAACCAAAATCATATTCTTCTATTGCCCAATAACAGCTGGTTTTGTATTTTTCTCAATGACTCTTTAATTGTTTTGGCTCTTACCTCGCCGATTCCTTCTACACCTTCCAATTCCTCTGTCGATGCACTTAAAATAGATTGGAAGTTTTTGAACCGGGAGACCACATTTGAGATGACTATAAACGGCACTCTCGGCACTTTACTGAGCATTCTGTATCCCTTGGGCGAAACATGCATATCCAATACACTTGTGCTGCCGCCATAACCCAATGCACGACTCAAAACCGTAAAATCCCACAATTCTTCTTGGGAGAAAGAACGGATTTCTTTTAGGATCGCCTCTACGCTCTTATCTTGTGACCCGATACAATAATCCTGGCCTATTAAAACACCATCTTCTTCCACATGATTGACCAATTCCTCCAGCTGCATACTTACGAGCCTGCCTTCATTCCCTAACGCATAAATATATTTATTAATTTCTTGTACAATTCTCATGACCAATTCCGTTCTTTGGACCGCGACGATCACATCATACAAGGTTACCATATCTTCAAATTCAAGCACACTCAAGTTCACCATGGCATCATCCAATGCCGTTTTATATTTCTCCAGCGTTTGCAGCGCTTGATTAGCCCTTGTTAAAATTCTGCCCGTATCATTTAGTATATACTTGGTTTGATCTTTATAGAGTGTAATGACATTACGACGCTGGGAGATAGCTACAACCAGCTCTCCCGTTTGTTTTGCCACTCTATCTGCCGTTCGATGACGCGTTCCGGTCTCCGACGTAGAAATCATAGAATCCGGAATGAGCTGAGCATTGGCAATTAATATTTTTTTGGCATCACGGCTCAAAATAATAGCGCCGTCCATTTTCGCCAGCTCATAGATGTAAGAAGGGGTATACTCCTTATTAATCTCAAAGCCTCCATCCACCAGATGCATCACCTGCGGCGTATCACCAACAACAATCAACCCTCCGGTTTTCGCCTTTAAAATACTTTCCAGCCCTTCTCTTAAAGAAGTGCCGGGCGCAACTGTCTTAATCGCTTTTATAATGTCACTTTCCTTCCTGCGCTCATTTTTCATGCATATCCTCCCTTTAGAGAAGCGGGGCGTTGGGGGTGGGGAGAGTATATGAAGTATTTCTCCCCTTTTCTTGCCCTCACACCCTGCTCCCCACTCCCAACTACTAGCTCCCCGCTAACACCTCAAGCGCTTCACGAATATTATCAACACCGATGACGTTCGTACGGTCAATCTTTTCTAAATTTTTAATGTTCTTTTTAGGCACGATACATTTCTTGAATCCCAGCTTGAACGCTTCATGGATCCTTTTATCCAAATAGCTTATCGCCCGTACTTCTCCGGTAAGGCCTACTTCTCCCATGACCACCATTTCCGAGGGAATGAGAAAATTTTTAAAGCTGGAAGCAATGGCCATAATGGCCCCCAAATCGGCAGCAGGCTCATCAATTTTGATGCCCCCTACCACATTGATATAGGCATCCTGGTTTTGCAAATGCAGACCTATTCTCTTTTCCAAAACCGCCATGAGCAGCGTAATACGATTATAATCAAGGCCTGTAGACATCCTGCGAGGCGTCCCGAAGCTGGTAGACGAAACCAAAGCCTGAATTTCGGCCAGTACAGGGCGGGTCCCTTCCAGCGCACAAATCACACAGGAACCGGAAACATTCACCGGTCTCCCGGACAAAAGCATCAGGGACGGGTTGTCTACTTCTATCAATCCTTTCTCCTTCATTTCAAATACGCCCATTTCATTTGTCGAACCAAATCGATTCTTTACCGCTCTCAGCACCCTATATACTTGATGGCGCTCTCCTTCAAAATACAATACGCAATCCACCATATGCTCTAACACTCTAGGCCCTGCAAGCGTTCCTTCTTTTGTAACATGCCCTACGAGAAAGATTGCAATATTTTTCTCCTTGGCCGCATTCATCAAATGAATGGTGGTTTCTCTTACCTGGCTCACACTACCGGGTGCCGAAGTCAATTCCGGCTTAAACACGGTTTGTATGGAATCTATGATAACCATATCCGCCTTGGAATCATGAATACTTTGCAATATTACATCCAAATTCGTCTCCGGCATCAGCAAAAGATTAGATGTCTTAACACCTAACCGGTCCGCACGCATTTTAATCTGCTTGGCAGATTCTTCACCGGATGCATATAATATTTTTGCAGTTTTGCCAACCGTTTCACAAATTTGCAGCAGCAAAGTGGATTTTCCGATACCCGGATCGCCTCCTACCAGCACCAATGACCCTTTCACAATACCACCGCCGAGCACCCTGTCAAGTTCCTTTATACCGGTTAATAAGCGATCTTCCCTTGTCACTTCGACCTCATTCAAATGTACGGGAACAGAGGCTTGGCCGATAGGAAGTCCCCTGCTCTGCTTGGCTTGTATCTGTTCAACCATCCCGTTCCATTGGCCGCAAGCCGGACATTTGCCCAGCCATTTAGCCGATTCGTAACCGCATTCCTGACATATAAATAATGTTTTTATTTTAGCCATATTCCCACCCTTTATCATAATTTCCCTTTTTCCGCAAGTTCCAAATACACCAGCACGTACATCGCATGGGACCATGTCAAGGGAATCACCCACGCCGGTTCTCCTGTGTCTTTATGTACTTGTTCCGGCAATAATCCCAGCTCTGTCTTGTGCTTTTCAACCCATCGGAGATATGCCTTTGCCTTTTCATAATCGGATTGCTTAAGATGATATAGCGCCATCCATAGGGTTGTCAATATCCACGGATTCCCGCCCATATAGTCGTCGGTCTCATATCTTCGAATCCCTCCTACAATAGGGGACACAAGGTGTTGTTCTATTGCCTGCGCCGTTTGGACCACTCTTTCATCCCGATCATCAAACACTCCGAAAGGCACCGACACCCCCAAAAGGCTGATGTCTATCATAATATCCTGCCGGGATACCCATCTTTTATATCCTTTCGCATTCATCGTTATCTCTTTTTTGCCGCCGTGCCCTTCAAATCCCCATCCGCTGACGGTAGAATTCAGCGCCCGGTAGAAGGCATTGCGCTCTTTATTCCATAGATTTTCTTCCATGGATTTTTTGATCTGCACGGCAGCCTGTTCCCATTGATTTTGATGCGGGTCGTCTTTTCCCAGAATCCCGCTTATTTCCGCCGCAGCCTTTAAACCCGCACATACTGCGGCAGCGGAATAGGTATGCTGTCCTACTCGTTCTTCCCACAAATCATAGGTGGCCCGGGGCAAATTGTTCTCACTGTCGATAGATGTTATTAAAAAATTCGCTCCTGATTTTACCGCAGGCCATACCCAACTCAAAAAGGCTTTATCACCGACCGCATTATAATGCTGCAGCATGCCCCATAATAATGTTCCTGTTTCGTCAATTTGAATGCCCCAGCTGGGTGCAAGGTTTCCGTCAAGATAATACCTTTGAAGCCATGCGCCATTTTCACCCTGGGCGGCAACTGCCCACTGGTAGAACTTTTCTACCAAGTCCGAATACCCTGCGCGGTCTAAAGCAGATGTAATAAACGCCGCATCTCTTCCCCAGCAATAGGCATATCTCCCGCAGCGTGTAAAATGCTCATCTATTTCCGGGGCAGCCAGCAGCCCGCCGCTCACCTCATCACTCATCAATTTAAACACCAAAAGAGACCGGCGGTACAGCTCGTCGAACTCACTACTCCCCGTATCGACCCTCTTGCCGCGTTCAAGATACCGGAACCAATCATTTTTTGTTTGCTCAATAAGGGAATCAACCTCATAGCCTTTCATTTTGAATACTTTTCGAGTGCTGGCTTCCTTTGTATGCCCGCAGCACAAGTATAGGCAAAGGACCTTTTTATCCTTCGGCAAAAATCTTCCCAGCTCCCACGCCTGCACCGCTTCACCTGTCATGCCTATGTCGTCGATGCCGTAAAACTCCGAACGCTCGGCTGCTTCATAAGGGTTATTCCCGATCTGAAAATCCACCGCTTTGCGACTTCCGGCTATGGCAAAATAATAATTATGGCGATAATGTACCAGACAGTCGGCCTCAAAATCAAACAGGGTACTCCTCAAATCCGTCGCATTGCTGATAAAATGGGAAAACGCCAATAGATT
>JAKSBV010000321.1 GCA_022360955.1 Bacillota bacterium | reverse complement strand
TGCGGCAGCATTAAATACGCTGGATGTTGAGACAGACCCGCAAGCATTAAATAACGTATTTGCAGACAGTGATGTATATACACCGACAGGCGAAGTCATCTGGTATAAGATCAAGGACGCTGTTCCGGGAGTCGATTATCATTACCAGAGAATTTTTAATAGCCGTACATTGGAAAATGATTTGAGACAAGGAAAGCTTCCTATTGTGCAAGTAAGATATCATAAGAAAGGTATTTTCCATTGGGTATTGATCGTTGGCGCAGATGATGAAGATTTTCTCATGATGGACCCTCTGCAGCAAGATAAAAAGCTCACAAGGCTTAATAACCATGGGAAAGTATATGCATACCGGGTTCTACATGCAAGAGAAGAATAAAAATACGGATTTGTTATAGCGCAGTACATGAAAAAAAATATATTCGTTCTTTACACGAGTATATTTTTTTGATATAATTTATTAATGGACACAAATAATACATTATACTATATCTAATAAAATTATATCATAAATGATGCGGAGATGTCAAGGGGGATTTATAAAAAATAATAATAAAAAGGAGTGTATAATTCTATGAGCAGCTATCGGCAAGATTTAAAAGAAGAATTAGCATACCTTGATAAGACAGTGTTGTGTTTAAAGAGGGAACTGGAAAAGGAAGTTGAACGTCTATCAGTTAGAAAGGACAATCTTTTAGAAACCAGGAAAAAAATGTGGGAGGATACCGTCCATTTTTCCAATGATTTTGAAAGACTGACGGAGATCAGTCAATATCTGTCGGAAGTGGCCAATCAGACTTCCAGCTATGGCAACACGCATAAGCGAATAGAAAATTATAAGCGGGTATTGAATTTGCCCTATTTCGGAAGGTTTGATTTTGTTGAAGAGGGTTGGGATGAAAAAGAAAAAATATATGTTGGACTTCACAATGTGATCGATTCCCAAACAAATGATATTGTTGTGTACGACTGGAGAGCGCCTATTTCAAGTATGTTTTACCAGTATGAATTAGGGGATGCGGCCTATCAAGCGCCTGGTGGCGTTATAACGGGTGAGGTGTTGTTAAAAAGACAGTACAAGATTCGGCAGGGCCGGCTTAAATACTTTTTTGATTGTAATATCAAAATTGACGATGAAGTGTTACAGGAAGTGTTATCCCATAATACATCCGTGAAGATGAAAAGTGTGGTTGAAACGATCCAAAAAGAGCAGGATATCATTATCCGGGATACGGATAATGAGCTGCTTATTGTCCAGGGGGTTGCAGGAAGCGGAAAGACATCGATTGCGTTGCATCGGATCGCTTTTTTATTGTATCACGGTATGAATGCAAATTTGATGTCAAACAATATTTTGATTATTTCTCCGAATACTATCTTTAGTAAATACACCTCAAGCGTACTGCCTGAATTGGGGGAAGAGAACGTAGAGCAGGTAACATTTGACGATTTGATTGTTAAAGTCTTAGAGGGCCGTTTGAGGACGGAGAGCAGAAATAAGAGGCTTGAGGCCTTAATAGGCGCACAGGATGACAGAGCGTCGGCTTTACGAAAAAGCAGCATTGCCTTTAAAGAATCCAAAGTGTTTGAAATTATTTTGAACCGGTTGATTCGGTACTATGCACACCATTTTATTGTGTTTGAAGATGTATATTATGATGGCATCACTCTTGAAACGAAACAACAGCTGAAAGCCCATTTTTTAAATGATAAAATCGGAATGCCCATTGCAAAAAGGCTCAAAAGGCTTGAAAGTCGTATATTGGATAAAATACATCTATTACAAAAAAAACGCATTAAAAAGATTGAACATCTTGTCCAAAAAATGGACGGACATGGGCTTGAAATCCAATCTTTCAGCCGGCTGCTTTCCATAAAGGAATCGAAGGTGTTGTTAAAGAGAATCAAAAGATTTACGGAGATTCATTATTTGCATGTCTACCGTGTATTATTTACGGTTGACGGGCTCTTTTTTAAACTGGCACAAGGGTTGGAGCTGCCGCGGGACATTGAGCAGATCATTGCTATGACTAAAAACAATCTCAAAAAAGATTATGCTGCTTATGAAGATTGTACGGCGCTGTTGTTTCTTAAATTAAAGCTTGAAGGAAGCAATATGTTTTCGGCAATCAAACAGGTGGTTATTGACGAGGCACAAGACTATACGCCCATGCACTACGAGGTATTTAACCTATTGTTTAAAGATGTACGGTATACGGTTTTAGGGGATATTTATCAATCCATTGATCGGAGTGTAAACGCATCGTTATATGATAGGATCGTAGAGATATTCGGCAAAAGAAAAGCAGTCAAGCTATCTCTCAATAAAAGTTACAGATCTTCCTATGAAATCAGTGCATTTGCGCAAAAAATACTGGATGTTCGGCAAGACTATATATGCTTTGAAAGGCATGAAGCCGAACCGGTCGTTGTGTGCAGAGATAGCGTGAAAAGCATGGAACAAGGTATTATACAAGATGTCGGGGAATGTGTTGAGAAAGGATATGAATCCGTTGCGGTGATTTGCAAAACTGCTGCAGAGTCGGAAAAATGCTATCATAGGTTCAAAGATTTCGTCAATCTAAAGTTAGTGATCTCCAATGATGCGGAGTTTGAAAAAGGTGTCGTCGTTATGCCGGCCTATATGGCCAAAGGATTGGAATTTGATGCTGTTTTTGTTTATAACGTATCGGCCGACAACTATTGGAACGACTTCGATAGGAAATTATTATATATTGCCTGTACAAGGGCCTTACACCGATTGGTCATTTATTATACAGGAGAAAAAAGTGCATTGATTCCTTGAGCATAGCTTCAAAGCTAACTGTTTGACCTTAATAGATTGAACCCACCCTGTGCAAATAAATCGATTTGACTTATGAGTCAAGCAGGCGTATAATGGATATGTTTGGTTTAAATAATATATAATACAGGAGATGATAATGGTTTGAGTGTTTTTGAAATCATGATGTTGGTCTGCTTTGGGGCTGCTTGGCCGTTTTCGATTTATAAATCTTATATTTCAAAATCGACAGCAGGCAAAAGCATAGTTTTTTTAACGGTTTTATTTATTGGCTATGCTTTTGGGATTCTACATAAAATTGTTTATAGCTATGATAGTGTCATATATTTGTATGTTTTTAATTTCATGATGGTCTGTATTGATATGCTTTTGTACCTGAGGAACAAAAATGTTGTAAAAGAGGATTGAGGAGGGCTGACTATGCCGTGGTGTCCAAAATGCAAAGCCGAGTACCGTGAAGAGTTTGAAATGTGTAGTGCCTGCGATGTGAAATTGGTTGAGCAGTTAGAACCTGAGCATGATGAACATGAGGAATGGGTTTTCTTAATAAATGTGGCCGACGGTGTAGAAGCAGATCTGGTAGAAGGGTTTATAAAGTCCGGTAATATACCGGTATTAAGAAATTATAAGGGTGCGGGGGATTATTTGAAAATTTATATGGGGATGTCCCACCTGGGTGTAGATTTACTGGTACCGTTAAGCCGGTTGGAGGAAGCCAAGGAAATGATTGCAAGTAAGCCCGTTGAAATATTCGATGAGGAAAAACAAGAGCATGAGCCGGAAATGCAGGTTGAAGAAGAAAAAAACCGTAATCCGGGCAGAACAAGAGCACAAATGATAGTGGTCTGGCGATTGTTACCTGTAGCCATAGCGATTGTCCTTTGGCTTATTTGGCTGCTGATCCGTATGCGTCAGTAGAAAGCTTGACAAAAGGATGTAAAAGTGTTATTCTAAATACATAAGATACTACGTGTTTCGAAATATTCGGAGGGAGAACAAATGAATCAGTACAATCATTTAGTAGATCTCATCTTTGACAACATAAAAAAAATATTTTATCCGGAAGAATGGATTGACCTGGATCTGTCATTTTCAAAAACAGAATTTTTTTCAATGATTATTATCGATAGATACGGAGACATGACCATGAGCCAGATTGCAGGCTATATTCAAGTTTCTATGAGTACGGCTACCGGTATTATAGACCGGCTTGTAAAGAAAGGCTACTTAAAAAGAGATAGGAGTGAGTCGGATCGTAGAATCGTTGTGATCTGTCTGACGGATAAAGGGCAACATCTGATGCATGAATTTAAAAGCCGGCTATCCGACTATATACAAAGGATCGATGATGTGTTGTCAGAGGAAGAAAAACAGCTTATGTATGGTATTTTCATCAAAATTATCAATCTGTTCGGTACACAAGAATCGGAACACTCCGGGCTTGATAATAAACAGAACCAAATTAAGCAGATTGATATTGAATAAAATCTTAAAGACGATGGTGTCTTTTGGCGTGTACGCTGATTTTACACCGTAAAGCGCCCCTTACAATGCCCACTAAAGTGGGCTTTCCATAGAACTAATATTTCGAAAAACGTAATATTCAAGCTGCGAAATGACAGGAGGGTATGATATGAGAATTATTTTATATACCGGTAAAGGCGGAGTAGGCAAGACAAGTGTTGCGGCAGCCACTGCCGTAAAGACTGCAGGAGAAGGACTGAAAACCTTGGTAGTGAGTACGGACCCGGCTCACAGTTTGGGGGATTCTTTAGATATAGAACTGTCGCCGGAACCGGTAAAAATCCGTGAAAATTTATGGGCACAGGAAATTAATGCAATTCATGAGGTTGAGAAGGGCTGGGGCCAGGTGCAGGCATATTTCACAAGCCTGTTTACGGCCAAAACCGTTAAGGATATTACCACGGAAGAATTAACCGTTTTTCCGGGTATGGAAGACTTGCTGAGTCTTTTGAGGATTCTTCGGTATTATAAGGAAAAGGCCTTTGACCTAATCATTATTGATTGCGCGCCAACGGGTGAAACGCTGGCATTGTTAAGCTTTCCCGAAATGTTAAGATGGTGGATGGAAAAGTTATTTCCGCTCAAAAGAACGGCGATAAAGGTCTTTAAGCCGATTGCAGAACCAATCTTAGGGATTCCGATGCCATCCGACAATGTTATGGGTGAAATTCAGAATATATACAATCAATTGGATGAAATGAAAAAGATTTTTGGAGATCGGGAGACGACCAGCATCCGAATCGTTGTCAACCCTGAAAAAATGGTTATTAAAGAGGCCCGGCGCAGTTTTACCTATTTAAATATATATGACTTTAATATAGATGCCGTCATCATCAATCGCATGATTCCCGACAATGTATCCGACGAATACTTTAGTGCGTGGAAAGATACCCAGAAGCATTATAAGCAAATGATCATAGAAAGCTTTTCGCCGCTGCCTATTTATGAGGCCCCGCTTTTTGAACGTGAAGTGGTGGGGGTTGAAATGCTGACAAAAATGGGAAATGCATTATTCGGTGATGCTGATCCGGTTGAAATTAAATATAATACCCGAACCCAGCGAATCGATAAAAAAGAAGACGAATATGTTTTATCCATTTACATGCCCTTTACCGACAAAAAAGATTTATCATTAAATCAAAAAGGTGATGAATTGATTGTGAAAGCAGGCAATATCAAACGAAATATTTCATTGCCGAGAACGTTGGTCAACCTGTCGATTAAAGGGGCAAAATATGAAGATGACATGTTGAAAATACGGTTTGGAGGGGAAGAAAGTGAATGAACGAATCATCATACATGTTCTGAGAATGAAGCTTGGTCTGATGGAAGCAGTAATCGATAAGCTGCCTGAGGGTCCTAGGAAAAGGATAAAAGATATACAAAGCACCCTGTTTAAAGCCGTACATGAAGTAACAGGAGTCTATGGGTGTAAAGAAGACGGAGATCAATCGAAAAACAGTGTAAAGTCCATTGTAGTAGATTAATGATGATGACGTAGAGGGATGATTCTTATGATTGCAGCCTGTTTTCAAGGCAAGTGAAGGATTGTCCCTCTGAATTTTTCAGAATAGTATCATCATGCCTTGCTTTAGGATTTCTTATTTAGTCCTGTCAGCATATATAATAAAGCATAAATAACCGATAGAAGCAGACCAAACATAAACTACACCATTATATCACATTTTCGGGGGTTATGTAAAAAAAATCCACAACAGGCCTATGCAGCAGGATTTGTGGAATCATTTCGTAAGTATTTGTATTTTATGAGCAGCATATGAAGTTCTCCGGTAAGCCTTACGACATTTTCGTCGGGACGCGCAGTGCTGTTGTACACAATCAATATCTTTTCTTTTAATTCGTCAATTTGCAATTTCAATAATTCAGCTTCTGGATTATACATATTTATCACTCCAATTCATTGTAATCGTTCCTAAAGATAGCAGACTTTAAACCTAAAGATACATTTGGATCAAACAACGATGGCTCTGCGTTTTTTGTTCAAATATAAATGCTATTTTAAAGTGTGATATCTATATTTATTAATACGAAGTTTCCATATAAAAGTTCGCGTAATTCGTCAAGCTTAACAATTTATTCATAATATTGTAACACTTTTGTAAAAACTTTTGTCATATGAGGATGATTGCTCAGGCAATTGTTGCTTCCGCTATTTATTGTACCGGCAGGCGCTAATCCTTTGGGGAAGCTTTTTTCCATAAAATTCTTTAACCTACCTAAATGTCCCATCAATTTTTCCGGACTTTTTTATTTAGACAAAATAGTATATAATATTTATGAGTTTTTTAAAGGGAGGAAATCGAAATGTTAGTGAAGGTGCGCTTGAAACGCTTCCTTATGATGATAGTGTTATTTGCCGTTATTGCAGCACTTGCAATATTGATGATTGATCTTTATATAGACAGCAAAGGTTCCAAATATTTGTCGTCTCTTGACGAGGTGCCTAAGGCAGATGCCATTATTGTATTTGGTGCCTATGTATTTCCGGACGGGACAGTGTGCAGGATGCTGGCCGACCGCCTTGATTACGGTTACGAGCTATATAAAGCGCAAAAAGCACTCCGGATTATAGTGAGCGGTGACCATAGCACAACAGCATACGACGAAGTGAATGCCATGAGAGAGTACTTGCAGTCGAAGGGGGTGCCGAGAGAAGATATATTTATGGATCATGCGGGCTTCAGTACTTATGAGACCCTTTACCGCGCACGAGATATTTTTGTTGTTGATAAGGCGATTCTGGTTTCACAGGAATATCACCTTGTACGTGCCCTGTATATTGCTGAAAAACTGGGTCTTGAAGCTTATGGGGTGGCATCTGATCCGCGTGCCTATCCGGATATGCAGTATTATAGGATAAGAGAGGTTGGGGCCAGGTGTAAGGCATTTATGGAGGCCGGTATTTTTAAACCGGAGCCCACATTCCTTGGGGATACCATTCCGATATGGAAAGACGGGAATTTGACAGATGACGGGAAGTCGTAATCCTTCAATTATCTTTGAGCTGAAAATAAGCCTCGGGCACCTCGCTGTCAAGAGGCTGCCCGAGGCCAAGAAGATGATCTAATTACGTGTTTGATTGCAGATTTTGGACGTATGTATAAAAATCCTCGTAGGTGCCTTGATAGGTACAGGTAATATCCGTATCGTTTCTATGAATCATGTGCTCGGTAATTAAGAACGTTTCCATTCCCAATGAACCGGCAATAAGGTCTTCTTGTACATCATTTCCAACCATGATGCATTGATGAGGCTGCTTATTGATTCTGCTAAGAATTTCTTCAAAGTATTGAATTTGGGGTTTGCAATAATGGCAGTGCTCAAAGGAGGTAATATGTGCAAAGTCTTCCGGATGTAAGCCCGCCCATTTTATTCTGTGATGAATGGCTTTTTTAGGGAACAAAGGATTCGTTGCTAAAATAAGTTGATATCCTTTCTTTTTAAGCTGCTCAATGCTTTCTGAAATCAGAGGCATACTGTGTACGGCCGATCGGACCTTCAAAAATTCATGGTCATAAAAGTAATCGAAACGCTTTTGATAGACTTCCGGATCACCTTCTATCCGGTTAAAAAACGCTTCCATAAAAACTTCTTGATTGGTTTTACGGTCCAAATTTGATACCATAGCTTTCGTGGAACCCCAAAGGGCCTCGGAAAGTTTTTTCGGCTCAATGATGTCGGAAAAAGTATTGGTAATTTCCTGCAAATAAATTTGCATAAAACGTTCCATATCCAGGGGTAAAAGCGTACCATCCAGATCAAATAAAAATGTATCAATCATTTTCAAAAACCTCCGGTTATTAAATTTTTGTTTATGGTTATGGATTGACCTACTATAGATAACGTACAATAGGGATAGAAATATAATGGTATGGAAGTAACCTTATGGAGAATCTTAGAGATTGTTTGCGCAGCGAAGGAAAAGCGGCTTCAACTGTCTGAGCGTCAGCGAGTTTTGAAGCCCGCCCGAAGCAAGCAATACAAGCTCTTAGATTCGGAATACCAGTTGCTGCAATACGATTATATTTCTAATTTTATAGTGCGTTATCTCTATTTGTGCTTTTACACGAAATTCATTATACCATTTATTTCATTCATTTTCAAAAAAATAGTGTTATTTGGGCATATAAATTGTTGAGGAGAAGTATTCCGGCAGCCGGTATTCAATATAATTAAAATGCCAAATTTTTTATATTATATTTTAAAGTAAATCAGCCATAATAAATAGCGAAGGGTTCATGGTGGTCGAGCCAAGATCATTATAGGGTTTTTGGTAAGGCTCTATAATGGTCGGCCAAAGGTTAATATCAGGTTTGAACGGGCTTGGTATTAGCCGGAGGGAAGAGTATT
>JAKSBV010000416.1 GCA_022360955.1 Bacillota bacterium | reverse complement strand
TTCCACATCCCATGGACCGCCTAACATGAATCCTGTTTTTCCGCTTTGGAAATTACCCCTGGCAATATCACCGGTACACTCGGCACTCATAAATGCATATTCGTTGACAAACTTATAAAGCAGTTCAAATCCTTTCACTGCTCCTTCATTTCCCAATCCTATATCCTCCGGGTCATAGGCGCCCTTTGTATTTTTAAATACATATGCCCCATTGCCCGCGAGGAAAGCATAGCTGGAATATAAATCGGGAATGTGATACATGAATCCGGCTTCCTGAGCCAGTTCAATAAACTCTTCAAATGTATCCGGCGGTGTTTGAATCATGTCCGTATTATAGAATAAAGCCATGGCCTCCATGGATAAGGGAATGGCATACATTTTGCCGTCATACATCGTCGCTTCAATCGCCATTTCCACATAGTGGGATTGATCAATAAAATCATCGGGGACTTGTGCCAGTAAATCCAACCGCTGAAAGACTCCCAAATCGTTATGGGGCATACCGAACATAATATCCGGTCCGCGATTTCCGCTTGCCGCTTGAACATAATCCTGAAATTCACTCTGGCTGAACATGACCTTTACCTTATTCCCCGTTTTTTCAGCCCACTCCAGCGCTACCTTTTCAACTTCCGGCACTTCCGTATCATCCTTTAAATGGGACCACACAATCAATTCCTTTGCTTCCTGCTTTTTCGCTCCTTGGTTTTGTGCGGGGTCGCCGCTATCGTTCTTTCCGCATCCTGCAAATGCAGTCAAAACAAGAAAAATCGCTGTTATTACGCTTAGAATTTTGAAATGCTTTTTCATAGATCCTTTCCCCCTCAACATTACTTTTTAATGCACTGAGATACCTGTGCTTGCAGAATCATGCATCATACAAATGAATGTACACGGTTTAATACGTTTCCCCTTTATTTGTTTGCGTTTTCGATAAATAAGTGCAAACGTATGTACACAGTTTTAAAAAAATATTGTACAAGCTATGACAGTACTACAATGAGATAAAGCCTCTGCTTTATACCCCCCTTTTTCCATTTATCGTGCAATCGATTGTCCTGATTATAAGAATAGCATAAAATCCGAATTTGTCAAGTGCTGTTTTTTGTGATTTATGCACAAGCAGAAGGATAAGTCGTTTGTCACATGTATCGAAAAAAATAGATATATACATTTTAGTTGAATAAAATGATCCTAATAACTTATATTTCAGGATAAAAATGGTTGAGAACTGAGGAATGAAAAGAGGCGCTGACAGCTTCTCAAAAAGATTAAGAGTGAAGGGCCGTATTTTTTCTCAATTGATCAGGTGTTATACGATATATTTTTCTGAAATTTTGTATGAAATAGGACACGGAATTATACCCTACATGAATGGCCACTTCCCAAATTTTTGCATTGCCCTGTTCAATCATTTTTTTTGCTTTTTCCATCCGCAGTTTTATCATATATTGCGAAAAGGTACAATTTGTTTCTTTTTTAAATAACTGGCTCAAATAGCTTGCGTTTACATAGAACATTTCCGCAATGCCTTGTAATGAGATATCTTCTGCGTAATGCTCATTTAAATATGCTTTGATGCTTCCAACCAGCGTGTCTTTCTTGTTTAATTTGGCCTCTATCATACAATCGGCTAAAGCCTCAAACGCCCTTGTCACTTCCTGCCGGATATCTTGTAAATCTTCAAATTCATCCAGACCGACATTAAGAAATCTGAGGTGTTTGAGGGAAGAATAATCGTCATTCATCTCTACCGTCAGCTTATTGAACAATAGTACCAAAGAGGTATATAAATTCTGCAGACTGTAAAGGGAGGCATTGGCCTCATGCTCTATTTGCTTAAATAAATTTCCGATGAATTGCTTCGATTTATTTTTTTCGCCATTCTTCACAGCAAAATAAAGCAATGTTTCATCATCATTTTTCAAATAACTTTTTATATTCATCCTGTGGCTGATTTGAATAAATTGGTAACAAGCGCTCCTGCCATCCAACAACCTATATCTGAGTGCATAACAAGCCTCTTCATAATGACTTTTTAAAGCCTTAAAATCTTGCCCTATTTGACTGGTCCCGATGCTGACACGAAAACAGGTAAACTGTTCCAACAGCACTTTTAATCGCCGGGTAAAATCCAATTCCCCGGAATCACTGACAACCCGATCTCCATATCGTATTAAAATACATTCGTCTTCTCTTTGCATACTAAAAAAGCACTCATAGGGCTGTTGTTGATGCAGGTTTTTTATCACGTTTTTCACAGAGGACTTGACCGTCTTCCCATCTCCCCCATATTTTTCGTCAATGATCTCATAGAATCTGTGAAACTTCATCACCGTCACGGTATAGGGACGACATTGCAAACCGAAACATTGGGCAATGAATTTTTCAGTTGCATGGGACGGCTGCTCTTGATTGGTCTCCAGCATATGGTGGAATTGTTTTTCCTTTAAAAGCACATCCGCTTCTTTCAGCTTATCATATAAATGCGCCCTCTCTATTACTTGCTCTTTTTCTCTATCAAGTTCCTGAATGATCTTCGCAAGAGACCGGTACAATATCTCTTTGCGAATCGGTTTTAACAAGTAATCACTGATTTTCAGCTGAATGGCCTTCTTAGCGTATTCAAACTCCTCATGGCCGCTGATAAACAGAATCTTCATTTTCGGATAGGCTTCTTTCAGCTTTTGGGATAATGCCAGCCCATCTATCACAGGCATACTGATATCGGTAATCACAAGCTGCGGCAGCGTTTGTGCAATCACTTGAAGGGCTTGTTTCCCGTTAGGTACGGAACCCACAATCGTTATTTCTTCCGGATACTCCCCAAGCATTTTTTCCAAAGACGCCCGTACCTCTGCCATATCATCTGCAATGAGAACTTTTATCATATTCCTCTTCTCCTTTTTTGAACTGCAAAGGTAATTTTACCGAAACAGTCGTTCCGATATTGCTGTAACTCTCTATGGTCAGCCCATACTCTTTTCCGTAATGATCGACGATTCTAAAATGTACGTTTCTGACACCTATGTGGTCCTTATGCGCTTCCAGCAAAAAACTGTCAATCGATTGCCCCAGCTTTTCCGTTATGCTTTCCACTTGGGCCTCGTCCATACCGGTGCCGTTGTCGGTTATCCCAATGATCACATCTCCTTCTATCACAGAAGCAGTAATCTTTAATAAAGCATCTTCTTCTCTGTCTCTCAATCCGTGCAGTATGGCATTCTCCACCAAAGGCTGCAAGGTAGATTTCAAGATTTGCTGCCGATAAAGCCTTGGTTCAATCTCCGTAAGAAAAACGATATTCCGCGACCGACTCAGCTTCTGAATCTTAATATACTTCTCCACCTGCTCCAATTCTTCTCTCAAAGTAACGATTTGATTCGCTTTCAAATTAAATCTCAGCAATTCTCCTAAATGCTCCGTTATTTCCAAAATTTCCGGTTGTTCGTTCATATAGGCCCTGGCACTAATTAAATTCAAAGTATTGTACAAAAAATGAGGATTGACCTGGAGCTCCAGCGTCATAAGGGCCAGCTTTTTTTGATTGGATTGATATTGTTTTTCTTTGCGTAGCCAGTCTTTCGCCGCCGTCACCATTGTATTGTAAGATTCCGTTAAAGACCACACCTCTTGGGTGGTGGCCCTGTTTTTAATCATTTTTAAATTTTTATTATCTTTTACGTCTGCCATCGCTTTTTCCAAATGTAAAATAGGGCGGGAAATACGAGAAGCAATTTTGACGCTTATGACAACGGCCAGGAGCATAATAGCCACCGTCAACTGCCAATATAGTGTTGTATTCCTCATCACACTTTGATTGACCAAGGCCCTCGGCACGTATTCTACCACCGTCAATCCCGTATAATCGGAATGGTTGGAAACGAGAAGATATTTGCTCTTGCCTATCTTTGCCCGCATCGTATCATTTTTTTGATAGGTCTTTTGAATCACCTCTTCAAAATCCTCTTTTTCTATATCATTTTTTTGAGAATGATATAATATCTTTTCTCCATTATGGACAAACACGCGCATGCGGGCATCGGAATCTAAGTTCTCAAACAATTTCTCAAAAATACGATAACTTATATTCACCAGACTGTACCCTATCTGTCGGTTTGTATTGGGATCTATACATGCCCTTCCTATGGTAATAACATCTCTAACAGAGCTTACATACCGGTAATGCCCGGTCGGAAATACAAAAAGCTGCCCGGGGTTATCGGCTATAAATGCCTCCAGCCTTGCTTTGGTTCCGGGATTAATATTGCTTTCACCGATATTGGGATGGGCATATTCGTTCCCCTTCTCGGTACGCACGAAGATATTGACAATATCTTCATTCATGGTGATAGAATTGATAAAGTATTGCGTCATCTTACGATTATCTTTTACAAACGCCACATACTCCTCCGTACCGGACGGTTTCTTCTTTTTCATGATTTTCAGCAAATCAATATCATAAATATAAAAAAACTGGATCCGATCAATATCTTTAATAGAATTTTCAATATTTTTATTGAGTTGGTCGGTGACCTGCTGCATAAACTGCACAAATTGCCCTTCGGTGGTTTTGGAAATCTGCCTGCTGTGAATAAACACAACAAAAAACAAAGAAATAATCAACGTCGTACAAAAGGCCAGAATCAATTCATACTTAAATTTAAATGCAGGCTCCGCTTTTCTCATATTTTTTCCCCTTAATCAATATAGATGCTTATTCCCTCTGCTGCGCAAACAATCTCTAAGATTCTCCACAATACCGCTTCCATACGATTATATTTCTCAGGCTGATGTACGTTATCATAAAGGATACTACAGATATACACTTTTTTCAACTACCCTTTTACCGCACCGTCCGCAATGCCTTTAATAATGTACTTTTGACAAAATAAGTATAAAATAATCGGCGGAATCATCGCCATGAAATAAGAGGCAAATGCCAGGTTATAATCCGATGTATACTGGGTTGTAAAATTAAATTGGAACAGGGGCAGGGTCCAATAACTCATATCCCTGTTTAATATCAATAAAGGCAGCAAAAAATCATTCCAAATCCAGAGTACCGTAAGAACAGCAACCGTTGCCATAATGGTTTTTAACAGGGGAAATACAATTCTAAACAACGTTCCTAATTTACTGCATCCGTCAATATATGCGGCCTCTTCCAACTCCCTGGGAATCGTCTTAATAAATCCTGCAAACAGAAATACATTGGTGGATAAGCTGAAGACTACATACAATAAAGTTAATCCGGGGATATGCATTAACCTAAAATAAGCAGCAACCTTTATCAAAGGGAGCATTAACACTTGAAACGGGATAAAAATACCGATGATAAAATAAAAAAACATATATTTATAAAACCTTTTATGCTCATTACGGACAATAAAATAGGCTACAATTGCATTCAGCAGTACAATTATGATTGTTGATATAATGGTTATCACAAAAGAGTTCCCTACGGCCGTAAAAAAATTGGATTTTGCAATGACCTGTTGAAAATTGTCAAAAATGAGACTCTCCGGCAGGGCAAGCAAGGATCGAGCCGTCTCTTCACCGGTCTTAAAGGAAGTAACAACCGTAATGTACATTGGAAATAAAATAACCATAGCGGTCAATATAAGTATGATATACGTCATACACTTCAATCCGCTGCGACGAGAATGCATCAATGCTCCACCTCCCTTTTCCTCAGATAGCTAATCTGAATGATTGCAATCACTGCAAACAATAAAAATAAAATAATACTGACGGCCGATCCGTACCCTAACTTAAAGGAGCCAAACCCTTTGTTATAGATAAACAGCGCTATCGCTTCCGTCGCCTTGCCCGGCCCTCCGTTCGTCATGGCAATAATATAATCAAAGACCATTAATCCGCCTTTGAGCGTTAATATCGAATTCACGGTAACTGCGGGAATAATCAGAGGCAGCGTGATTCTGGTCAGATTCTGCCATGCATTTACACCGTCAATTTTAGCGCTTTCATATATGCTTTTAGGAACTGCCTGGAGACCGGCTAAATAAATGACAATGGTAATCGCTATCCCCTGCCATACATTTACAAAAACGATGCCCCACATGGCCAGCTGCTCATTGCCTAAAATATTGGTTTTTAAAAATTCGATCCCTAACGCGTGCCCAATCTTCGGAACAAACAAATAGTATAAATTATTAAAAATATAGCCGATTGTTAACAGGCTCAAAACTGCCGGAAAGAAAAAAATGCCCCGAAACATATTCCTGCATTTAATCTCCTGATTCAGCAGTAATGCAAGCAATAATCCGATAACGTTGATTAATACAGAAACAATCAACGCATATTGAAAAGTGAATCCTAAGGTATTCCAAAAACGTTCATCGGTAAACGCTTTGATATAATTGTCAAAGGCAATAAAATTGTATTGCAGATCCACCCCGTTCCAATCGGTTAAGCTATACCAGAAGCCTAAAAAGAGTGGGACATAAAAGAAGATTAAAAACAGAAGGGCCGGCGGCAAAATCATTAATAGGGGTATGCCGTCCTCATTCCACAATTTTTCCCACTTGCTCCTTTTTCTTATGCCAGCAGCAGGTTGTACGGCTTCCACATTCACTTTCAATTTAAAAACCTCCTAAATCTAACGCTTCAAAAACCTTCCACTTATGAAGGAGATGCTTTTGCATCCCCTCTATTTTTGTATGTCTTCGAACATTGCATCCACACGTCTTGTAAATTCATCAATATCTTTCTTCGCAGAAAACTCCTGCGCTAATTGTCCGTATTCATCCCCAGCCCCTGCCGGCCAAAAATGTTCGGGCCAGGTAAATATTTTTCCTTTTTCGAAATAAGGCGTCAGGCTCTCCAGCACCGCATCATTCGTTTTCACCCCTTGAATGGCGGAGATGCTTTTATCCATATCCGCATATTGCTGGGCCGATTCTTTAGACGTTAAAAATGCCACAAATTTTTTACACGCATCGGGGCTTTTGGTTTTTGCACCGATACTCAAGCCTACATCAATACCGGAAACTAATTTGACTTCATCCGGATTGTTGATTGCGGGTAAGACAAACTTGCCCAGCTCAATCTCCGCATTCGCCTTTTGGATGGACGGAATGGCCCATATCCCTTGCAGCATCATGGCCGCTTTTCCATTTGCAAACTCTTGGATGCCCTGATCATATCCTGCTCCTGCCGCATCCGGCTGACCGTATTCCAAAATCTTCAATGTCTTTTCGCATAATTGCTTCCATCCTTCACTGTCCGCTAACTTTGCTTCTCCTCCAATGACCTTTTGAAATTCTTCCGCCGTCACCAAGTTCCCCATCAGCTCCTGCTGAAAAGTTTTAATCGTCCACGCATCTTTTAACATTAATTCGATGGGGGTGATGCCCTTCCCTTTTAACGTCTCACACACTTCAATAAATGCATCCCAAGTGGTCGGAATATCGACTCCGGCATCCTCAAATATCTTCTTATTGTAGATAACACCGGAAGCATTCATTGAAAGCGGTACACCATATATTTTCCCATCAAATTCAAAGGATTTCCGGATGGCCGGTATTGCATTCTCAATAAACGCTTCGTTTGTCACATCCATAATAAAACCGTTTTTTACATAATTCCTATATGCCGCATCACTGGGCCACCTCTGATAAATATCGGGAAAATCGTTGGTAGCGGCTCTCGCCTGTAATACCTTCGTATCATCGGGCACGGTATTTTGTTTTATTTCAATATCCGGATACTTTTTATTAAATTGTTCAATCAGCACATTAAACGTATCTACCGCCTCTCGCTTAAACTGGAAGAATTCAACAGATGCCTTTTGACTGCCTTCCCCTTCCTCCTTCAAGCTGTTTGCCGGCGTTTGATTTCCGCACCCCACAGCCCCCAGCATAAGTATCGCTGCTAAAACAAGCCCTAACCCCTTCTTAACTTTCATCCTTTACGCCTCCGTTCCAATGATTTTAATCCAAGACAATATTAGCCTAACAAATATTTTGTTAAAAATGTATAATTTTTTTTAGCAACCGCATATAAATTTTTATATCATTTTGGTGCCGGGTGCAGAAGTTAAGAAGTTATTGTGGATTTGCCATTATTTTATTTTATGCTTATTGATCATATCTCTAACCCCAGCATCTGAAATATTAATATTTCTGCCTATTTCACTTTGTGTATAATTTAAAGCCATGGCTTTTTCAATATATGTCACTTTATAGACTGTCAAATTTCTTTTTCTCGACCCCTGTTTAATATCATGATACTGTTCAATACTTACACCTGTATCCCATAGTATTTCATCTAATCTCTTTTTTGACATGACTTGTTTTCTAGGTCTTAAAAGAAGTTGATACGCTTCTTCGCCGATTGCTGTTCCTTCATCATAGTTTACATCCTCTTCCTCCGCCATATATTCTCTATACTGCCCCAGCGCTTGTCGCCGATCTGTCGACAGCAGATTCAATACAACATCAATATCTGCAAAATCATTTAGATTCTTTCTGTAAAAAATATCACTGCTCCATCTGTATTCATCTGTCTTTTTGCAGATATTTGCCTTGATCGGATTATGGTGTACATACCTAACCACCGATAACAAATAGCGTTCATCCTGAATTAACAACGCTTTATACCTGCCTTGGAATACATGCCCCACTCTTTCATATTGATTATTATAGTACTTGCTGTACTTATTATGAATATGATGCATGATTTTGTACAAGGGTTGATCCATGATCTGTATGACGAAATGGTAATGATTATTCATTATGACATATGCATATACCTTAAACCCCATCCCTTGTTTTATGTCTTTAAATTGCTTCAAGAGATACTCCTTGTCTCTTTCCTCCTCAAATATGCATTCCTTATTATTTCCTCTTGCAATGACATGGTATGTGGCTCCCTCAAATTCAATCCTATGACTTCTCCCCATCAAAACACCTCCTGATTATATACTATCAGAAGGTGAATACCGTATCAATAACTTCTTAACTTCTGCACCCGGCACCTTGTATATTGTTTTTTATTTTTGGAAGAATATAATTATCAACATAGAAGAGGTGGCGAAATGGGAAAAAAGAGTCGTAAAAAATCTTTGGCACAAAAAATGGCTGACGTAAACGTGCTGGGTGACGGTAATTTATTAAATGTTAAACCCTCCGATGTCTTGATGGAAAGCTTTAAGGATTACGATGAAAAAGAAAAGACCTACGAAGGGGAGAAAAATAATACGTAACCCGAAACAGGGGACGGCTTCTGTCACACCTCCGCCGTGTATGACAGTAACCGTCCCCAAATTACGCTTTTTCTCAGTAATTTTAAATCATGTCTTCTCCTTGCCGATCTATTAGAGATGACAACATTCATGATAAAACTTTTTACATAACCCCTATATTTTTAATACAAAATCCGCATAGGCTTCCGTCGCATGTTCTCCGTGGTCAAGCCCCAACTCTTCGTCGCGCTTGTCAACTCTTAAGCCGATGGTCGATTTGATTGCCTTAAACAGGATAAATGTGGTTGCCAATGTCCAAGCGGCAACTGCCAACACCCCTGTTGCCTGCACACCAAGAAGACTTAGTCCTCCTCCGTAGAACAACCCGCCGTCCGTAGCAAACAGGCCTACCAAAATCGTCCCAACCGCTCCGCACAATCCGTGTACCCCTGCGGCACCGACCGGATCATCGACTTTCAGTACCCTATCAATAAACTCAATACCGAATACAATCACGAAACCTGCAACTCCACCTATCGCAACAGCGCCCCACATACTAACAGATGCACATCCGGCCGTAATCGCCACCAATCCGCCTAACGCACCGTTCAACGTCATACTTACATCGGGCCTGCCATATTTAATCCATGTAATGATCATCACTGCAAGCGCCCCTGCTGCCGCCGACAGATTGGTAGTCATTGCAATTCCGCCCAGCGCCGAATCGGCCGCCAACTGACTCCCCGGGTTAAATCCGAACCAGCCAAACCATAGAATAAATACACCTAAAGCCCCCAGCGTAATATTATGCCCGGGAATCGCGTGTACTTTGCCGTCTTTACCGTACTTGCCGATTCTAGGCCCAATCACGGCAGCACCTACTAAAGCGGCCCATCCCCCTACGGAGTGTACGACCGTGGAACCGGCAAAATCCACAAATCCCAATTCGGACAGCCACCCGCCGCCCCATACCCAGTGACCTACAATCGGATAAATGATAAGCGTCAGCACCGCACTGTAGACTACATATGCGGCAAATTTGGTTCTTTCCGCCATGGCACCCGACACAATGGTCGCTGTTGTCGCTGCAAACACAGTTTGAAAAATGATAAAGACCTCCATAGGGATATTCAAGCCTAGATCCAATGTATTAGGATTGAAAAAACCGGTTGAACCAATTAGGCCGCCTATACTGTCTCCAAACATAATCCCGAACCCGATCACAAAAAATATAATGGAGCCAATGGAAAAATCCATTAAATTTTTCATAATGATATTACTTGCATTTTTGGCGCGGGTGAAGCCCGCTTCCACCATCGCAAAACCGGCCTGCATAAAGAAAACCAAAAAGGCGGCAATCAATACCCAAACCGTATCCAGATTTGCCTGGAATTCCTCCATTGTCGGTCCTTCTGCCAGACTAACCGTCGGCAGTAAAAGTATACTCAACACAATCAACATTAATATAAAACTTCTCCTCACCAAAATCACCCTCCATACTTTCTAATTTATAATTCCCGGATTCACATCCCCCTAAATCTCACCACCAGCTACCAACTACCCAGACATTCCACTTTCCGTAACCGGCTGACAAACTATCTCTACCCACCACCCACTACCAACTACCCACTATCTATATCACTTTATCTCCTCTTTCTCCGGTCCTAATCCTGACGGCACTTTCCACATTGTAAACAAAAATTTTGCCGTCCCCCACATTGCCCGTACTAACGGTCTCCCTCACTTTTTGAATAATATCTTCCACCATATCGTCTACTACAACGGTCTCCACTTTCACTTTGTGCAACAAATTAATGGTTAATTCCGCACCTCTGTAAATGTCCTTAATGCCTCTTTGATGGCCGCAGCCCATCACCGTCGAAACAGTCATCCCGTTAACTCCGATTTGATCTAAGACTTCTTTAAGGTCTTCTAACTTCTCAGGCCGAATAATCATCTCAAGCTTTTTCATACAAACATACACTCCTTTAAAAAATAATATTGCAGGACAAAAAAATATAAAAAAAGACGCCATGTATCATCACAGGCGCCTTAGCCAAACCATTACGGGTGTCCAACATTGAACGATTCAATTTTTACTGTATGGTATCAATAATTATTTTTGCTATATCCTTCATCGGAACACCGCTGTCCATACTCTGCTTCTGGATTTTCCTGTAAGCTTCCGGTTCCGAAAGTCCCTTTTTTTGCATCAGAACAAACTTTGCTTGATCAATTAATTTTTTACTCTCCAGATTCTTTCTCAAATCTATTAATTCGGTTTCCAGCTTTCTGATTTCTCTTTTGCTGCGTATCACAAGCTCCATGGTATGAAGCAGCAGGGTTTTGTTAAAAGGTTTGTTTAAACATACTAAATCCACATCATTTATTGTATTCTCAACATATTCCTTTTGGGTTTCATTTGTTAAAAGTATCGCCGTACAAAGCCTATCCTCTATAATAATCTTGGCCACTTCCAAGCCGGTAATATCGGGAAGTTCGTAATTGATAATTGCGACTTCAGGTTTGAACATTCTTATCCTTCGGATGACTTCATTACCGGAAACGCATAAATCCAATACGTCATAACAATTATTACTCAGGACATGCCTGATACGATTACCTAGCTCCACATTTTTGACTGCAACAACAACTTCAGGATGGTTCATGACCTCCACTCCCATCTTACCGCTAAATTAACCACGTTTATTAAAATTTGGTAAGATATTGATCGATTTCCCATTGGTGAACCTTTGTCCTGTATTCATCCCACTCAAGCAGCTTCGCCTCTACATATCTTTGGAGGACATGGGTCCCCAGGGTTTCTTTGATCAATTCATCGCTTTGAAGCTCTTGTATTGCTTCATATAACGTTCCGGGCAAACTATCTATACCATATTGCTCTCTGGTAGCTTTATCCATATTAAATATGTTCTGCTCAACACTTGCAGGAGGTTTTAATCCCTTTTTAATACCGTCTAACCCTGACGCCAGCATGACAGCAAGTGCCAGATAAGGATTACAGGAAGGATCGGGGTTTCTCATTTCAATTCTTGTACCCGCACCTCTTGAAGCCGGTATTCGAATAAGCGGACTTCTGTTTTTAGCCGACCACGCGATGTAAACAGGCGCCTCATATCCCGGTACCAGTCTCTTATAAGAATTGACAATGGGATTAGTGAGCGCAGCCATTGCCTTGGTATGCTTCATAATACCTGCAACATAATTATAGGCAATTTCACTCAGTCCCAAGCTGTCATTAGGATCGTAAAAGGCATTCTCTCCGTCTTTTGATAAGGATTGGTTGGAATGCATGCCCGAACCGTTGATGCCGGCAATAGGCTTAGGCATAAAAGTTGCATGCAGCCCGTGTCTCTGAGCAATTACTTTTACGACCAGCTTGAACGTTATAATATTATCTGCGGTCGTTAAAGCATCGGCATATTTAAAGTCAATTTCATGCTGCCCTCTGGCAACTTCATGATGGGAGGCTTCAATTTCAAATCCCATGTCTTCAAGCATTAAACACATATCTCTTCTGGCATTTTCTCCAAGGTCAATGGGACCTAAATCGAAATATCCGGCATTATCATGGGTAATGGTTGTAGGATCTCCATTGTCATCGGTCTGAAACAAGAAGAATTCGCATTCCGGCCCTACATTGAAGGTATATCCCATCTCTTCCGCCTCTTTTAATACTTTCTTTAAAATATACCTCGGATCCCCTTCAAAAGGTGTACCGTCCGGATTATATACATCACAAATCATTCTGGCCACCCTTCCCTGCTGAGGTCTCCAAGGGAAAACAACAAAGGTATTCGGGTCCGGTCGCAGATACATATCCGACTCTTCAATTCTTACAAATCCTTCGATGGACGAACCGTCAAACATACATTCGTTATTCAACGCCTTTTCCAACTGATGAGAAGTAATTGCTACATTTTTTAGTGTTCCGAAAATATCGGTAAATTGTAATCTAATAAATTGGACATCCTGCTCCTTTACCATCCTCATTACATCTTCTTTACTATACTTTGACATGATCAAAAAACCCCTTTCGTTACGATAGTTTGGATTTTGGCGTTCGGCGTTTGAAGTTGAAAACAAAAACCGAAGACCAATATATTTTTATTTTATAATCATATTATAAAATAAAAAAAGACGTTCTATACAGAAGTATCAATAACTTCTATAATAAAGAACGTCTTCGCTCCGAATTATTATAGTTCTCCCAAATGCTCATCTCTAAACTTGCTTATATTATATCATAAATCTTATGAAATGCAAGCATTAATTTTAATTTTTGCAATTTTATTTTTCATCTCTTTCATTTTTCCCTATTGTTTTAGCCTTTGCGCAATTAAATCAACCTTTTTATGACTGAAAATCTTTTAATCCATTCATGTTTTTTGGAAATTTATCCCTAACCCCATTTTCTTTTACGCTTTTTCTCCGCACTCCCGGCTCCGAACTATCCCGGCAAATTCGTATCGCCCATCAGATACCGATCACATTCTCTTGCCGCTCCGCGTCCTTCGTTAATCGCCCATACTACAAGACTCTGACCGCGGCGCATGTCACCGGCTGCAAATATGCCTTCTACATTGGTAGAAAACTTTCCGTACGCCGCATTCACATTGGAACGTGCGTCACATTCCAGGTTGAGCGGGGTTATCACCGTATCTTCGGGACCCAAAAAGCCCATCGCCAGCAGTACCAGATCGGCCTTCCATATCTTTTCCGTTCCCGGGATTTCCACCGGTACAAACCGTCCGTTTTCGTCTTTCCGCCAGTCAATCCGCACCACATGTACTTCTTTTACATTTCCCTCTTCATCCCCAACAAACTTTTTAGTCATCACACAATATTGACGGGGATCTTCTCCATAAAGTACCGCGGCTTCCTGTTGTCCGTAATCCACTAAGAGCGTTTTCGGCCACTGGGGCCACGGATTGTCTTCTTGCCTGTCCGCCGGCGGTTTCGGCAATATTTCAAACTGCGCCACATGGCTGCACCCATGTCTTATGGACGTACCTACACAATCGGTACCCGTATCGCCTCCGCCGATCACAACAACATGCTTCCCCTTTGCAGAGATATAGCGGCCTTCTTGGTAATCGGAGTCCAACAGACTCTTTGTATTCGCAGACAGAAAATCCATTGCAAAATGTACGCCTTTGAGTTCACGACCTTCTACCTGCAAATCTCGAGGCATTGTAGCACCACAGCAAAGCACCACGGCATCGAATTCTTGTTTTAGCTGCTCTACCGGGTAATCTTTACCGACTTCCGTACCGACAACAAAGGTGATACCGGCTTCTTTCATGAGATTGATACGACGCTGTACGATTTTTTTATCCAGTTTCATATTGGGAATACCGTACATCAAAAGTCCGCCGGCACGGTCCGCCCGTTCAAATACGGTTACATAGTGGCCTGCTTTATTAAGCTGGTCCGCACAAGCCAAGCCGGAAGGTCCGGAACCTACCACCGCAACTTTTTTGCCTGTACGCTTGGCCGGCATCCTCGCCTCGACCCATCCTTCTTTAAAGGCTTTGTCGATGATATGGCATTCAATATTTTTGATTGTCACAGCCTCATCATTCAGGTTTACAGTACAAGAACCTTCACAGGGTGCAGGACAAACCCTGCCCGTAAATTCGGAAAAGTTGCTTGTTTTTTCTAATCGCAAGTAGGCCTCTTTCCACAATCCTTTATATATCAAGTCATTCCATTCAGGGATCAAATTGTTGATAGGACAACCGGACGTCATCCCTTTAATCATAATGCCCGAATGACAAAACGGTATTCCGCAGTCCATACAACGCGCTGCCTGTATCTTCAGTTTCTCCTCGTCAAAATGCAAGTGAAACTCGGCCCAATCTTTCATACGTTCTTCCGGCGAGCGGTCTGCAGGCAGTTCCCGTTCATATTCCATAAATCCTGTTGGCTTACCCATTGTATTTCCCCCATCCTATTTTACTTATATGGTGAGGATTGAGCACCAAAGGGTTAACCGCTCATCCCTCACCCCATCTATCGCTGACAGTCGTTAGTTTCCTCCGACCCTTGAGACATCTTTGTGGTTTTCTTCAAACGCGGCCATAAGGGCTTCATCGCCGCTTAATCCTGTTTTGTGCGCTTTCTCAATCGCCTCAACCATCCGCTTATAGTCTTTCGGTATCACTTTCACAAAGTCGGCATGCTTCTCCTGCCAGCCGTCCAGAATTCTCTGCCCCAGTTCACTGCCCGTATAGGCCACATGGCTTGCGACCATATCTTTTACTTCTTCTATTTCCGCCTGGTCCGCCAGGGTTTCCAGCAGAACCATCTCCTGATTGCACCTTGTCTTAAAGTCTCCGGTTTCATCAAGGACATAGGCAATACCTCCGGACATACCGGCCGCAAAATTGCGTCCTGTGGAACCGAGAACAACCACACGCCCTCCGGTCATATATTCACAGCCGTGATCCCCCACACCTTCCACCACAGCTTTTATGCCGCTGTTTCTTACACAAAACCGCTCTCCCGCAACGCCCCTGATGTAGGCTTCTCCTGCCGTAGCACCATAGAAGGCGACATTACCGATAAGGATATTTTCCTCCGCTACAAAAGTGGCATTTTGAGGCGGATATACAATCACCTTGCTGCCGCAAAGTCCCTTCCCGATATAGTCATTGCAATCCCCTTCCAGTTCAAAGGTAATCCCTTTCGGTGTAAACGCACCTAAACTCTGCCCCGCAGAACCTTTAAAATGTAATTTGATCGTATCGTCAGGCAGTCCTTCACCGCCATAGACCTTTGATATTTCGTTCCCAAGTATGGTGCCTACCGCACGATCCGTATTCTTAATCGGCAAGACCGCACTTACCTGCTCGGCTTTCTCCAATGCAGGCTTGCATATAGACAGCAATTGCCGCATATCAAGGGTACTTTCCAAGCCATGGT
>JAKSBV010000430.1 GCA_022360955.1 Bacillota bacterium | reverse complement strand
GATGCAGGTCATAGACATAGGTCTCCCCCGCCTCTAAAGGGATGTCGTCGGACGGATTGACACCATCCGATACTACCCCCACCGGCATTTCCCACACTTCTCCCCCCGGTCTGTCCCACTGTCCCAATTGATTGGGCTGCATTGCGGGAACGCCCGCGGAATAAAATCGTACGTCGGCACCGTAACGGACACCTCGTCTTAATTTAATAAAGGATTGATGGTTGCCGGGCACATTCGGCTGCACCCGGTCATATCCCACTTCCACACCATCGGCAAAAACCATAAAAGGATTGTCGTGAGCGGGAGACACATACCCGTCGATAATAAATTCACTCTGTCCGTTTATGCCCGCAGATACTTCTACATCTACCGCTTCCTTCCCCGGCTCGAAGCCATTATACGGGATGCCGCTGAAAAAAGGATTGCCTTCAAAATCTTTTAAATAGTACATTTCTTCAATATCGTTAAACGCCCAGTGATATGGCGTCACGTCGATGAATCGACTCATATTCGTCTCCTCCCTTATCCCCGCAGCACACGTTCGATGTATTTGAGTGTTCGGTTGAGAAATGCGGTACATTCGGCTCTCGTAACAAGGGCCTCCGGCCTGAAGTTATACACATAGTTCCCGTTACGGTCCATCTGTGTGATGAGCCCGGCATAGGCCATTTCCCGTATATCCTGCTCTTTATCTGCGCCGTCTATATCGGTAAACTCACATTTTCCTTCCTGCTCATAATCTTCTTTCTTTACGGCTATTAACGCAAGCTTGACATCATATCTCTGCCCTGCCTCTACCCTGGTGATTTCAGGGGATTCTGCCAAAGCACCGGTATAAATCCCCCCATTTTCATCGTAAAATTTCAAGGGATTGGCCGCATAAAATAAAAATGCATGATAGGTCTCCTGATCCGGAAACAATACCCTCAAACCGATTCGATAGGCTAGCCTGCCGCTCCCGTGAATCACAGAGGGGGCGTTCAATAGTTTGATTTCATTGGTGCGCAAGGAGGGCTGGGGCGGCAGATATTCCTCGACAATTCTCCCTATGCGCTTGCTGCCCGTTTCGTCAAACCCGCTCGTATTGGCAATTGTCCTATAGCCCACACCTGTTTCTATAAATAAACGCCGTTTAAACCCATCCTTTGCCGTCTTGTGAATATCCTGCTGCGACATCCTGCTTACCCCCCATAATTACTCATTCCTCTTGCATACTGTCTTGATAATGCACCGGTCATCATTCTCCGGTAATGTAAATCGTTCAACGCGTTGACCACCGGCTTGACAACATTATTGTTGACCTGGTGCCGGTCTCCTGCACTGAGATTGGGAAACTGGAAGGTCACGTGCATATCGCCGGACGACACCGCAACACTGCGCTGGGTATTTCTCTGCCCGTAGTATTCGTAATGGGTCATCGCTTTAACCCCGGCCGGAAGATTGAAGCTGCCGTATTGACTTTGCTGCAGCTCCTTCATATCCACCAGTGTCTGCCACATTCTCAAATTCAGATCGGCAATCCTTTGTTCAACTTCCAGACGCTCTTGATCCGTTTGAGGCCTATACTGCCCAAGCTCGGATATCTGGCTCCGAACCGTATGGAGTTCCCGGTTCTTCCCATCAATCATGGATCGGCGAAAATAGGAGGACTCCTCGTCAAATCCCCTGTAACGGAGCTTGAGCCGGGTCAGCAGGTTTTCCTGTTCGACTTTTTGAAGGTCTCGCCTCAAGCGGTTAAGCAGGCCAGGCATAGCCGAGGACCGGGCAAATGTTTCGGGTTCTATCAATCCCTTGAACACCCTCTGCATGTCATCTTCCCCCGCCGGTATCGTAATAGGGTCGCCGGCTTCCCGCTTCGATACCGGTGATTGCGGCTGCTTTTGCGTTAAAGGCATTTTCATCTGCGTTAAAAGCGTTTTTAGCCCCTGCTTTCCCGCGCTTTCAAGGACTTTTTGCACGGCCTCCTTTTGTGTCTTGGGTATGCCTCTCTCCGTTATTTTTTCGAAAAGCGCTTTGACAAAGGCTTTGACTTCCCCTGCTTTATCCGACTTTTTCCCCGCTTTTACCAGTGCTGCCGCTTCATCCGCATGCTTTAAGACGCCTATCGTCGGCAACACACCAATGAGATCAAAAACTGTTTTGACGATATGTTCCTGCGAGTTCTCCCAATGGGTAAAATCATACACCAGGTTCCTCACATCCCCCAATAGATCAAGGCCGGTCAAGCTCAGCCCGATATCCGCTGCCGTACCCAACATCGTGACGTCATCGGTATAGTGCCCGAGCAAAACCTGATTTCTTGATTTCTTCAAATACTCCTCCACCCCGTCTATTTTAGCAATCTGCTTGTAGCCGCCGGCTACCCCGGGCAGGAGTCCTGCCAAATCGGTCGCGGTTTTTTCCACATGCTGCCACGAGTTTTCCCAATGGGTGATATCGTGCCACAGGTCTTTGACATCTTCCCCAATATCCAAGCCTAAAAATCCTGCCGCGATTTGCCCGCTCTGCTCTAAAAATGTGCTGCCAAGCCGGTCACGAAAGCTTTCCTTTGTCTCATCGGGCGATTCACGCAGGCTTTGTCGGACCGACACCAACTCGTTATATAATTCGTTTAGCATTTTTTTATCATGATTCATTTCTTTTTTCCCCATTATAACGTTCTGTTCTGCCACGGAACCTCACCACCTTCTCTACATCCCGCCTCCCAGGAAGCGGGCTAACATCGTGATGTCCTCTTCCGTCGCTTCCCCATATCGGCCTTCCTCACTGTCATGGCCGTGGTCCTTCCCGCCTCCGCCGAATATCCTGGCCACCTCACCGGCTATACTGCCGGCATTGGCTTTGAATTGGAAGGCTATATTCCTGTGACAATGGATTAAATATCTTTCCAGCTGCGGGAGGGTTAACTGCCATACATCATATTTTGTAAATCCACAGTATCTAGCCAGCAAGAAGAATATCTCACTCCAGTCGACGGGCACAGCTTCTTCTCCTGTAGGCTCTCCATCTTGCCGGGCCGCTACTTTTTTAATCCATTCAACCCTATCATGATTCGTATGATCTCTTTTGCCTGCTTCAGATCACAAATATCTGCGAGCTTTTCCGCGGTCATATCCTGATCATTATACTGAAACGCCATTAACAATATATTAAACAGCGCCTGCTCCTTACTATGCCCTGCTTCATCCTGCAGAAAATTGCCGACGATGAGGTCGGTATCAATATTCTCCAGCTCCCGCATTAATTTTCTTGCATCTTTCAATAAAAGCGGCGGAATGACATAGGTGCGCCCGTCTCTCAGCCTGATCTCTTCACCTTCCTGCATGAAATCCCTCTCTATCTTTGCCGCCTGTTCCTGCGTCAACTCTTCCTTGGCAAGCATATTGCTCTCCAATCCGGCATCTGCCGTCCTTACGTTGTGTGCCATGCCAAAACTCCCCCTTCAACAGTAAAACTTACACTGCGAATCGCTTCATATCTCCAAGCTTGCCGTCTGCCCTTTCGGGGTCGATTACCTTTAAGGCTACTTCATGGCTGGAGGCCGCATTTTGCTGCATATCCATCGTAAATGTACCGCTCGCCATGCAGGCATATAATTCGGTCTGAATCCCCTGTTCGGTACCGTCTTTCTGTACAAAAGTACCCTGATGTACAATGGATACGGGGAAGGGGATATCCTTGGCCATAATGTCATACACCGCTACATCCGCCGCACGTTTTTGGTAGTTCAGAACCATATCGACCCCTGCATAGGCTGGGGGCAGCACGATGGTTACATCCTGTCCCGACGCATCCAGCATATATTGTCCCGTATGAGGTACCGCACCGGCATCATAGGCTACGGCCTCTAAAACCCTGTTCTCGTCTTTTACTTTTACCGTCAGTCCTGTATTCGCAAAATTAGCAGCAGACGTATCCAAGGTGATTTTTGCCGCATCCTCGGCCACTCCGCCCGTATGGTTAAAGGCCATAGCCGTTTTCTGCTCGCCAAGCACCCACAACGTTGTTGTTTCATTCTCTTTGACGGAACCGCCCATCATCAACGGCAGCATATTGAGATCGAATTTTGCATCCGTAGCGGTAACGTAAATCGCCTTGTTTTTTAACAATTGGTCGATGGCAAACATGCCGTCGCCGCCGAAGATATCCTCCAATTCCACATTCAAGTCAATCTTTAGATTTTGAAGCGTACCGCAATCCAGCACTTCATTCGTCACAATACCGTTGACAACCTTTCTGGCCATAAAACGGCCTACCCCTTTGATAATCATTTTTTTACTCATCCTTAATAATCCCCTCTCTTGTTTTAATCTCTTTGTCCGATACCGGCCGCGATTACATTCGCTCGGCAGTCGGTATCGGCATACTGTGCAGATGATTCCTCTCCGCCCGTCCGCCCCTTGTACCCGCATCAATCTTCGGTACATTCGGATACCTGTTTTAAAATGCGGTATACAGGGGTGCATATCGTTAAACAGGCCATTTCACACCTGCCTGTAGATAGTTTAGGACATTGTTGTCATTTCCTAACGCCTCATAAATGCAAATTGGTAAAGCAATGCATAGTTAATGAATAATGAATAATTAGATCTTTGGTGATACATGGATACTGCTAGGATAACGCATGAATCATGAGCTGTTTGAGAGTGTTAGTGCAAAGAGACAGGTCACAGCAACAAAATATCGCGAACAGCAGGCAATCCGTTCTTAACGCTCAGCCCTTCTCCCTCAACTTTTTTCTCTTTGGAATCCCTTTCTTCAGCCAGAATTTATACACCCCTCTACGAAAAATGCATTGCAAAATTTTATAGTTATTTATATAATTGAAATAGATTGAATGCGAAAAAGCATTTACATTCAATTTATTGTATTTTTCGCATTGAATGGATAAAGGTATATATGTCGCGATATTAGCAGTAAAATCTATGTGAAAGGTTTATCGCACAATATATAGGTAAAAATACGCCAGGTTTTATAATCTGAGTAATGACGAGGAGGTAACCTTAAAAAGTGTACACCGAGCAACAGAAAGATGTACTTGTTCAAGAGCTCAAAAACGGCTATCGCAATAATGAATACACTAATATCGAAATAGTATTGACTGTCATCATGTTGTATAAAAAACAGGATATCGTAAAAGAAGACATTTTTATCATTCTAAAAAAAATATTTGACACCTCGGCTGAATTACTCAGTGCTTTACGTACGGCACTTCCTGCTCTTGAAGATGATACATTGATAGTTGGACTTTTTAACGACCTAAAAAATATGACTGACTAAGATAAAGCGCTGCGACCCATCGATACAGTTGGATAGGAAAGAGCGATATTCGTATAAGGAAACAGTCAATCATAAGCGTAAGCATTTTCTTTATATATTGAAGGCGAAAACGCATTTATACGAAACCTGTTATATGTTTCGCATTGAATATATTTGTAAAGACTACAAAATTCACTCATAAGCGTGCTGTTCTTATGAATGTATTTAATTAGGTTGAAGAATATTTTGGAAATCGCCTTGGCATACCAGCTGTTGGAATAATTTTCTTCAACTCAAATTGATACGCCCTGTTCTTATGGGTGTGTTGTTTATCTTTAAAGCCGATACTATTTTCTTTTTTGAGAATAGTATTTTTTTCTTTTCAAAAGCTTGCCGCACGCCACTTCGACAAAATGCGACATTTTATCCCCATTTACAGATGCCCGTTTTTTTGATACAATTTTAGTACAAAAGCGAACACGTGTTTGCATTTTTTTGTATGTTTTAAGATAGAATATATAAAAACCCTTTCATTTTTTACGTATATAAAATACAAAGGATGCACAGCTGAGGAGGTTAACAAAATGACAAATACGAAATCTCCCTTTGGAAAACAACTACAGAACGTTGCTGTAAAAGGAGACATAGATGCGATTATATCAATGCTGAGACCCAAATTGAAAGGTAAATACGAAGGCCTTTATTACGGCGGCGGGCAGAAGGTCGCCGGAATGGATGTGGATGACATCATTGCGATCATGGAAATCAAGATATGGAAGACTTTAGAAAAATACGATCCTGCAAAGGCAAGCTATGCGACCTTCATATCCCGAACCTTGGACAACACCTATAGGGATATCTTGAGAAAAGCAGGGCGGGCAAAGCATTTGGCCCTTATCAATGCCGATGCCGTTGCCGAACAACCCAGAGGATACGAAACGGCGGCAGATACCGGCCATGAGGTCCTCGGAGAAAATGACGCAAATTTGCTCAAGGTCGAGATTGAAATATTCGCGAATACGGACCTGACCTCCAAGGAGAGGACTGTTATTGCCTTAAAGCAAAAAGGCTATACATCTTCCCATATCGCTAAAATCATGGGCATCTCTGCGGGAAGGGTATCGCAACTATTGTCCCGGGCAAGAGAAAAATGGCTGAATGCGGATCAAGGAGGTCATCCCATTGAGTAACTATTCCTTCACGAATAAAGATATCCGTACACAAAACAGCATGATTGCGGAATGCAAATATAACAAGGCCCTTTTGGACAAGGTTATTCAACATAATGAAAATCTTATTTGGCACACGATTTATAAATACTTGGGCGGCGTTGACCTGATCACCGGAAAATATCGTGTAGAGAAGGATGATCTATACCAGTTAGGCTGCATCGGTTTTATTAAAGCGGTCAAAGCCTTTGACCCCAACCGCGGAAACAGATTTTCTACCTTTGCCATTCCCGCTATATATCGGGAAATCAAGTGCTTTCTTCGGGACCAGGGGAATATGATCAAGCCTACGCGAAGCGCCAGTGAGCTCACATATAAGATTACAAAACTGCGGCGGGAACACCCTTACGGCGAATATCTCTCCAACAGCGAGATAGCTCACCTGCTGCAGGCAGCCGAATCAGAAGTCGACAGGGCCTTAGCGCTGATCAATAATACGGCTTATACGGAAGAACTGTTTCCTGTAAATGAGTATGGGACCGAAAACATCAAAGATGATTATAATCTTGAAGAAGAAGCGATTGCGGAAATGGAGGCCAAGGCGCTGATAGACAAGCTTTTAGAAAAAATGGACGATACGGAAAAACTGGTTTTGAAAATGAGGCTTAAAGGTAATCTAAGTCAGGCTCAAACGGCCAAAACAATTGGTATTACTGAGATGAAAGTGTCCAGAATACTCAAAAAAATAAGAAACCTGACCGATAAGGCAATCTATACTGGCCCTGAAAAAGCTGCTAAAACCACTCGCAACAGGCCTTCCAAATATGATGACTATATCTGTATTATAAAACCGGCACTCTCTCACAACCCGTGCAGTACCACTCAAGAACTGCATGACGCTATACGGTCGGCCAATCCCGGACTCGCGCCCCTCCCCCCCTCTATGCTCTATTATATCAAGCGAATCACGCTTAGGCAGCTGAGGAAAGAAAAAAATATCGGTTGAAACAAGTATAAAGCTGTTGACAGGGTCAACAGCTTTATACTTGTTAAGCATATCAATTTTGGTCGAAGAAAATTACTCCAACAACTGATATTCTTGTGCCTCATGAAATACAGTCTTTATTTTTTCATGAACTTGCCAATTTTTTCTTGTTAAATCTCATTCTCTCATTTTCATTCAGGAGTTTCTTTCTCAACCGGATAGCGTCCGGTGTGATTTCCACCAATTCATCTTCCCCAATGAACTCCAAAGCCTCTTCCAGCATAAATACCCTAGGCGGCGAAAGCTTTATGGCGTCATCGGAACCGGAGGCCCTGACATTGGTGAGCTTTTTATTTTTACAGGGATTGACGGCAATATCTTCCTTCCGGTTGCACATCCCGATGATCATGCCTTCATATACCTCCGTACCGGGATGTACGAACATGGTGCCCCTGTCACTTAAGCTGTACAATGCATATCCCATTGCCGCACCGCTGCTCTGAGAGACCAGCACGCCGTTCAGGCGTCCGGGGATTTCCCCCTTATGCGCTTCAAATTTTTCAAAGCAGCGAATGATCGTTCCTTCACCTCTCGTATCGTTGATAAATTCACTTCTGAATCCCAAAAGTCCCCTGGTGGGCGCAAGATATTCCAGCTTTGTATATCCATTTTCGGAAACCATCCCTTGCATTGTGCCTTTTCTCACGTTCAGCTTGGCAATAACGGTGCCCGCATAGTCATCGGGTACATTGATAATAACTTTTTCCATCGGCTCCACCAGCTTGTCATTCTCCCGGTGCATCAAAACCTCCGGCTTGGATACGGCCACCTCATATCCCTCCCGCCTCATGTTTTCCAGCAGGATGGACAAGTGGAGCTCCCCGCGTCCCGATACCTTGTAGCCATCGGTGGTATCCAACGGCTCAACCTTTAGTCCCACATTGACTTCAAGTTCCTTTTCCAATCTGGCTTTTACATGTCTTGTGGTGACAAACTTCCCGCTCTTTCCGCTCAAAGGGGAATCGTTGACCAAAAAGTTCATGGATAAGGTGGGCTCCTCTATACTGAGCATTTCCATGGGTTGTACATTGTCCTCATTGCCGAGGGTTTCTCCGATGGATATATCGGCAATGCCCGCTATCACGGCAATATCACCGCTCTTGGCTTCCTTTACGGGCACTTGTTTTAATCCCTCGTAAACCAATAACTTGGAGACTTTACCTTTCACAATACTGCCGTCCCGTTTTGAAATTGAGACAGTCTTACCTTCCTCAATGATCCCTTTGTACACCCTGCCGATACCCAATCTTCCGATATAGTCATCATAGGCCAGTGCGGATATCTGCAGCTGAAGCGGTTCTTCGTCATAATCGGGGTATACGGTAACATGCTCCAAAATGGTTTCAAATAACGGGGAAAGGTCTTTGCTTTCATCGTCCATTTCCCTTTTTGCAATACCTTCCTTGGCAATCCCGTAT
>JAKSBV010000083.1 GCA_022360955.1 Bacillota bacterium | reverse complement strand
AGCTTCTGGTTCAAAAGTAGCTGGATCAACTTTTACGTCACCCGAGATTATTTTTGATAAATCAATAATATTTTCAAGCATGTCAACTAGTTTGTCGGCTGCCTCCATAATGAAATTCATAATTTCGAGTTGGTTATTATTTATCAGCGGCTTCGACCCTTCTTTAAACAAGCTTAAAAAACCCAAAATAGCATTTATCGGTGTTCGAACCTCATGGCTTATAATAGCTAGAAATGAAGATTTTAGCCGGCTACTTTCTTCAGCTTTCTCTTTGGCTTTTAATAATTCAAGTTCCTTTTCTTTTAATTTCGATATATCCCTTGCTGTGACCAATATCCCTGATAATTTATCATTAGTATCTCTTTCAGGAACGATGTCCACCAAAACATAAACCATCTTACCGGTTTTGCCATGTTTGATCGCGTACTCGTCCTTTATTCTTTTTCCTGACTCAACGACACATTGCATACTATGCTCCATTTTTTGTGTTATTTCCAACGGCAAATGAGTAACTTGAGAAGGGGTGTTATCCAGCATTTCGTATTGGGGGTAACCAGTTATAACTCGCCATGCCTGGTTTACATAGATACATTTAAGCGAACAATCGTAACGCATAATAATATCTGGGGAATATTCTACAAGTACCTCAAAGTCTTGTTCGGTTCTCATCAACAACTCATCAAGCTGTACTTGATTGGATATGTCTTTTACCAGTGATATTTCATACTGCTCCCCTTGCCATTGGTATTTAAAAAACGATACATCTACAGGAAATATATGCCCGGTTCTATCTTTATAGGCTGTTTGAAACTTTACTTTTACTGTATTGTCTGATATCGAACCAAAAGACAATAAATCCTCCAACTCCTTTATTTCCATATGGTCAAGTGCAAGAAGATCCTTCTGTAACAACTCTTCCCGGCTATAACTTAACAACTGACACGCTGCTTTATTCACATATACCAGGCGTTTTTCAGAATCATTCACAAATAGTGCAGTATCAATGTGATCAAGAGCCTCGTTTACCATTGCAAGCTGCTGCTGACAACCCTTTAGTTTATCCAGGTCACCCTTTAATATATCCAGATTGTGGTTAAGATAATCCAGGCGGTGATCAATATGGCTGTGATTGATACAATCTGGTGAGCTTTCAACAATAGAATGATCTTTTTTGTCTTCGCTCAACAAGGTATGGGCAGCTTGCACCAGGTCATGAATATCTTCAAGCATCAAAGAATAGCAAAGGGTATCATCACTCAAACGAATGGCACATAACGATGCTTTAAACCACCGGTATTTCCCTTCAGCATGATGACAACGAACAGGCTTATTCCGAAACCCCGTTTCATTTATCTTTATTCGGGAAGTCCTGATCGGAAAAATTTCTCCATCGGCAGGGTGTAACAACAAGTTAAATGACATACCTTCAAGGCTGCCTGCCGGATAACCTAATATTATCTGCAAAGCTTCATTTGTGCGAAGACAAGTGCCATTTTCTGACAGAATTGCTAGCCCGACATTTGAGTGAGAAAAGACTTGTTTGAGTAAGTCCCCACTGTTCCAGCAAGCCTCCAAACCTGATTCATTTTGCTGTCGCTTTTCTGTTAATTTTCCTTTTACCATAGATACCTTAGCTATCAGTTACAAGCTACATTTTACGCAGTTTATTAATCAGTTTTACTTCTCTTCAGTTTCATGCAATAGCAACTACCCTTACCATATTCCGTTTCCAGCTTAATTTCATTACCCAGCATATGCGCCAAGCGGTAAACGATATTCACTCCAATCCCGATACCTTCAATGTCCTTCTCAATAGCTCCAGGGGATTTGTAAAACAGATTGAAAGTTTCATTTTTCTCATTTTCTTTTAGCCCCATGCCAGTATCTTTCACGTAAAGGGACAAATTATGCTCATCCATCAGTTCATAGCCAAACTCAACCATTCCTGTTT
>JAKSBV010000201.1 GCA_022360955.1 Bacillota bacterium | reverse complement strand
GTGATTTGTGGTTCGCTGAGATTATTTCCATGTATAATATTTTGAATGGCTGTTTGCATCATGTTTATAACCCCCTGTTTTTTTAGTGGACAGTGGACAGTTGACAATTATTAAAAGTGTAATGTTTGCTTGTTAACGTATTGCTAACTGTATGCCGTACACTATTAGCCGTATGCTAGCTCGCTCTGCCTTTTATTTTTAGAAAGTTTCCGATAATATCCATGCCGTGCTCCGTTATAATGGATTCGGGATGAAATTGTATGCCGAAAACCGGATGCTGCTTATGGGCGATCCCCATGATTTCTCCGTCTTCCGTTTGAGCAATAATCTCCAGTTCATCGGGCAGGCTTTCCCTTTCAACGATGAGAGAATGATACCTGGCCCCTTTCATTTTACGGGGCATTTCGGAAAAAATCCGGCTTTCCCGCAAGTAAATATCCGAGGATTTGCCGTGAAATAATGCTTTCGCTTGAACGGTTCTACCGCCGAAGGCCTCTCCAACGGACTGATGTCCCAGGCATACGCCCAGAATAGGGACGGTGTCGTAAAAGGTCTGCACGGTTTCGATAGAAATCCCCGCCTTTACCGGATAGCCGGGACCGGGTGAAATCACAATATGGGAGGGTTGTTTAGCGGCTATCTCCCTCACCGTGATTTTATCATTTCGGATTACTTGGATATCCTCATTGAGACTGCCGATATATTGATAGAGATTGTACGTAAACGAATCATAATTATCGATCATCAAAATCATCGGTGACCCCTCGCCTTCTTTACAGCACTTATTAACGCTTGTGCTTTATTCAGTGTTTCAACATACTCCTTTTCCGGAACGGAATCTGCCACAATACCCGCGCCTGCCTGCACGTATACGGATTGATTCTTGAAGATTGCCGTACGTATGGCAATACAGGTGTCCAGGTTGCCGTCGAATCCTATATAGCCGATTGCACCTGCGTAGATACCCCGTCTGACGGTTTCCAGCTCTTCAATGATTTCCATGGCTCTCACCTTGGGTGCACCGGAGACAGTACCCGCCGGCAGTACGGCCGTCAACACATCCAGCGGGGTCTTATCCCCGCGCTGCTTGCCTTCCACATTCGTCACCATATGCATGACATGGGAATACTTTTCGATATGCATCATATTTTGGGTGACCACACTTCCGAACTTGCACACTTTTCCGATATCGTTTCGTCCCAGGTCGACCAGCATGGTGTGCTCCGCCAGCTCTTTGGCATCGTTTAACAAATCATCGGCCAGCCTCTCATCTTCTTGAGGCGTCTTTCCCCTTGGTCTTGTACCGGCAATGGGACAGGTTTCTACGGTTTCATGTTCGACACGTACCAGCATTTCCGGAGAAGCACCTGCAATAGCATAATCGTCGTACTTCAAGAAATACATATAGGGTGAAGGATTCAACGTCCTCAGTTTGCGGTATACTTCAAAAGCATCTCCTTCAAATGCCGATTTCAGTCTTTGTGATAATACGACTTGAAAAATATCGCCGTTTTTGATGTACTCCTTCGCTTTTACGACGCTTCTGCAAAATACTTCTTCCGAAACACTGCTTGTGAAGTGAACATCCGGTGCGGGTTTGCCACTGTCAACGGATTGACGGTGTTTATGCTGGCTGGAAATCTCACTGAAAATATTTTTTATCTTTTCCTTCGACTCATGGTAGATATCTTGCCGGTCATTGTCCTCACTATCGTCAAAATCCTCCTTCACGATGGTATTGACGATCATATGGATCTTTTGTTTTAAATGGTCGAAAACAACCACTTCTTCCGGCACGATGAGATGGCAGTCGGGCAATGCTATGTCATCCCGATGATTGTCTTCTATGTCTTCATAATATCTCACCATATCATACCCGAAGGTTCCAACCACCCCGCCATAAAACCTCGGCAGATGCGGAAAGGTCTTACTTTTCAACTGCTCTAATAAATCGTTCAAAATCCGAATGGGATTATCATAAAATACTTTTTCTTCGCCCTGTATGGTCAAAACCGTCTTTCCCTTTACGCTTTTAAATATCACGAGGGGCTTTCGGCCCATGATGGAATACCTGGCCCAGCGTTCTCCTCCTTCCACACTTTCCAGCAGATAGCAGTACTTTTCGGCAGAGAACTTTTTGAAAAGGGAAATCGGTGTTTCCATATCCGCATCGGCTTCACAGCTGATAGGTACTACCTTCGAATGACGACTCCATTCTTGATATACCTCATAAGTCGGATACACTTGCAAAGAAGTCACAGCAGTGTTATAAGATAAATTAACCATTTGACACCCTCCTGTCAGAAGGCGCATGAAGAGATAAAAACAGAAAAACCGGGGCAAGATACCCCGGTTATTATGGACATAATGATACACTATTACTGTTATCCAAAAACTCCGCTCATCTCATCTCGCCTAAACTAAACTCTTCTCATCTAAACTTAAATTACTCACTCTAAACAACGCTACTAGCTATAGATACCGAACTTTAAAACCAAATATATTTACAATTGCAGTCCGTTATCTCTGTTAAACTTCCATTGCCTATCGCAATTTACAAGAATTATAACATGGGATTGCGCTAAACGCAAGCATTTTTTTGTGTTTTTTGGCTTGAAGATTTTGCTAATTTAGTGTTCACGCCTCTATTGAATTCCATTTTGAACAATGTTCAGTAGTAAGGAGTCTTAGAAAAACTTGGTAAGCAAAAGAGATATTCCCGTTAAGAAACTTACGTGTTTGACCTCGAGAGAGCTGTAAGTTTTAGGGAATGTCTCTTTCGCGCATCTTCGTTTTTCTTAGACTCCTTTCACCTAAACCACTTTATGGCACCCATCCCCCAGCTAAGGAGCTTTGCCCGATTTACTTATTACGGTCATTATGTAACTTTTTACTAGACTCAAATAAACTCATTACATCTTTTATATCGCTTTCTAATGTGGTGTAAACAGTAACGTAATCAGAAATATCTGTCAAACTCGCGTAAAATTGTTCTTGTGTATTTAATAATAGATAGATATACTATTGGTAATACTATACAGTGCAAAATAATTAACATGTTTAGATTTAAACTAATTAAGGAGTATAACCATGAAAAATAGATATGAAGAAAAAGTCCAAAAAATGATTCAGTATTATCAGAATTTAAAAAAAGCTTTTATATGGGAGCAGGATATGGTTAAGCATGTTGTTGCCCTGACCTATGCCATGAAAGACAAGGTATTGGATTTATCTCAGATAAAAGATATGAAAGATTACATAAAGACAAAGACAGAAATGTTTTCTCCATTTAGAGGCCATATGATGTTTGCTTTAAGCGGTTTATTATGTGCCGCTTCTGACACACCAAAAGCAAAATTTGATTTCATGGTTACTCATGAAAAAACATTGAAGACTGTTGGTTTTAAGAATGCTTCTTATTTGCCTATTGCACTTTACGCGTTGACAAATATAAATGAAAATCATGAGGTCACTGGATATGTTGAAAAAGCAATGCGCATTTATAAGGAAATGAAGCATAACCATCCATTTCTAACCAGTGGAGATGATTACGCTTTAGCTATTTTACTTGCAGGTACAGATCATAGCCCTCAGCGCTTAGAAGATTATTATCAAGCCCTCAATGAACGCGGTTTTTCCAAGAGTAACGGTTTGCAAGCGTTATCTCATATTATGGCATTTAGTGATAAACAAATTAAAGATGCTGTTGATTATTGTGAACGTATCTATGTCCAGTTAAAAGAACATAAACTAAAACTCTATCCGGATTATTATTCGGCTATAGGATTAGTCAGTTTGCTGGATATGGAACAAAATGAATTAATGACAGATTTAATTGAAGTTGCCTCTTATTTAAAAAATCATAAAAAGTATATGTTCTTAGGAAAAGGCATGAATATCTTAATAGCCTCAGGCATTATTGCCAGTGAGTATATCAAAGAAAAATCGTATGATATGGTGATTTCATCAACACTCAGCGTATCCATTCAAGCCATTATTGCTGCTCAACAAGTAGCCATAATTACTGCTGCTAGTACTGCTGTTGCGGTTAGTACAACCTAAAGTGTACCAGCTACTGTAGCCAATTTTACAGCGGCATAGCATATCTCATTCACTTCTGTGAGTTGGGTAAATGGTATCCTATCAGGGTTACATATTATATGTAACCCCTCTGGCTAAAGATTATTTGATGTTTTTGAGGATTAGTGCTATGTCCTCATGTTTATTTTATCATAATTTGGTTATTCACGGAAATAGAAAGTGTGGTTTGTGGTTCATTTTTTTCTGTTTTCCAATATCCACCTTTGTTTGAGCCTATTCACTTAATTAATCCTCTCTTCTTTAAAGCATCAACAGTTCTTTTTACTGTCGCCTCAGAAATACTATATTCTTTACGTATTTCAGGCTTGCTTATCTTTGAAATTCTCCTAATTGCATTCATTCTTATAATAAGGGTTTACAGGGTTTTCGTTTTTACAAAATGTCAAATACGCGATTGTAACATGGGGTTGCACAATACAAGCACTTTTTTGTATTTTTTGGCTTGAAGATTTTGCTAAAGTGATGTAAAATAAAAACTTGAGGGCATTGAACATTGTCGATTTTGATCGTATTTTGTCGTGTAAAATGCCCTATTCCGAGCACGATAAAGAAGTTGCATCCCTATTTGGGAAAGTAACACGGGAGCTTGCATTATTACTGCCTGCTTCCCATAACTTACTAAAGATAGCACACTGCAACCTTACAATATATTTGAACAAAAACGATGCTTCGTCTTCGGTTCAAATAGCATTTGGTTTTAAAGTGGACATCTATAATAAACGCTTGAAAGGATAGATTTTATGAAACTCGGTATAGTAGGACTTCCGAACGTAGGAAAAAGTACACTTTTTAACGCTATTACACAAGCCGGTGCGGAATCGGCGAACTACCCTTTTTGTACCATAGAACCCAATGTGGGTGTGGTAGCCGTTCCGGACGAAAGACTGGACAAGCTGGCGCAGATGTATAATCCTGAAAAAGTCAGCCCGGCGGTTATTGAATTTGTAGATATTGCGGGTCTGGTAAAAGGGGCCAGCAAAGGCGAAGGCTTGGGCAATAAGTTTTTATCCCATATCCGTGAAGTGGACGCCATTATTCATGTGGTCAGATGCTTTGAAGATGAAAACATTGTCCATGTGGACGGGTCCATCGGCCCTTTGCGCGACATAGAGACTATTAATCTGGAGCTTATTTTTGCCGACTTGGACATGATCAATAAAAGGATGGACAAGGCCAGGAAAATGCTCAAAGGAGATAAAAAATACCAATCGGAGCTTCATTTGTTAGAAAAAATAGCCGCTGCACTGGAGGAAGGAAAATGTGCGAGGACGATAACCTTCGATGACGCGGAGCAGGAAATACTAAAAGAGATCTCCCTCCTTACGTTGAAGCCTGTCATTTATGCCGCTAATGTATCGGAAGAAGATTTTGTCAACGGTATTGAAAATAACGCCATGGTCAGCGAGCTCAAGCAGGTTGCTGCCGACGAAGGCTCTCAGGTGTTAACGATTTGTGCAAAAATAGAAGCGGAAATTGCCGAATTGGATGGGGAAGAAAAGAAAGAATTTTTGGCAGATTTAGGATTGCAGCATTCCGGGCTTGACCGGTTAATTCAAACCAGCTACACATTGCTGGGACTCGTCAGTTATCTCACGGCAGGTCCCCAGGAAGTCAGAGCCTGGACCATTAAAAGAGAAACAAAAGCACCGCAAGCAGCCGGCAAAATTCACAGTGATTTCGAACGGGGCTTCATCCGTGCGGAAGTCGTTGCCTATGATGATTTAATGGCCTGCGCTTTGTACAACACCGCAAAGGAAAAAGGGCTGGTCCGATCGGAAGGAAAAGAATACGTTGTGCAGGACGGCGATGTGATTTTGTTTAGGTTTAATGTGTAAATAAAATTAGCATTCATTGTAAAATAGAACCGCTAGCGTTTTGACTCTAGCGGTTTATTGATTTATGCTGTACTTAATTTTTTAATTGTCAGTGGCATGAAAACCCCAATCTTCTTTTTATACTTCCATCATAACCAAATCATGAGATTTGGCTGTTTGATCAGACCAAAAATCTTTTAAAACTTCTAATTTTTTGAATCCAAGCTTCTTATATAGCCAAAAAGCATTTTCAGGAAAAACATCTATTTCGATCAACTGCATATCTAAATAACTGAACAAATAATTAATAAAGAGGATAAGAGCTCCTTTTCCATATATCTGAGTACATTTGTTTAAAATCCTTCATATTTCTTATTTTAGTAGCTTCATCATAAGATTCTCAGTTACACCTTTTTTATATAAATCTGGTATTTGCCCAACGATTCTATAACCAATTTTTTCATATAGTCTTCTGGCTTTAAAATTAAAATCTCCAACGACAAAGAAACACTTTGAATAGTTTTCTGACAATATATTTTCAACATACTCCATTATTTTAGTTCCAATTCCATTTCCTCTATATTCTTCTTTTATAGCAATAATATGTAAGTATGGATAGGCATGAAATGCACCTTCTAGTATATACCATATAAAGCCTATACAACTTCCACTATCGTCAATTGCAACAAGAATCTCTTCTTTTTCAAATCCTTCAACTAATGCATTCTTTGCTTTATCTTTCTCACTAAAATACTGCATTCCTAGTTCTGAATTTGTAAGGGCCTCCACACAATCGTCCAAATTTTCAAAATCTCCCTTTACCATTCTAAAATTCATATTTTATCCACCCTTTATTTTAATTTGGAAGCTCAGGGACGGTTCGTTTGCTTCTTTCTTTTTGCTTTAAAAACTAAATTAGGAGATATACCTAGAACCCTTGCAAGTTGCCTTTGAGTCACTCCTTGAATTTTCTTTGCCTTTACAATGATCATATCTCTTTTACTTTTCTCTAGCGACATTAAACTATGTACTGGAACTCCTTCCATCAATAT
>JAKSBV010000289.1 GCA_022360955.1 Bacillota bacterium | reverse complement strand
TAAGGGGTATAAGACTATTTCAAAAAGCTGAAAAATAGTTGAGGGCTGAGAGATGAGGGTTGAGAATACATCGCAAAACAGGTGATGATATATATAAAAGCGTTAAAAACTGCAACAAATCAAAAATTTTTCACAGAATTTTGTTAAAAAATATAGTATTATAGATGTAACCTGCTGTGCTAGTGTTTGTTATCTATATATAGAAGCAGAATAGTAGGATTGAAGGAGGAATGGCGTATGGCTGAACAAAAAAAAATAGCGCTTTATTTGTTGACCGGTTTTTTAGGAGCAGGAAAAACGACCCTGTTAAAGGAACTTTTGAACATGCTTTCCGATAAAAAAGCGGGCCTGGTGATTAATGAATTTGGAAAAGTCGGTGTTGATGGCAAGGTGATACAAAGGGACGGAATCGAACTGGTGGAAATCAATAACGGATCCATTTTTTGTACATGCCTTGAGGGTTCTTTTATTGAAAAGGTTACTGCTTTTTCGAAATTGCCTATAGAGTATTTGTTTGTTGAAAGTTCAGGACTGTCAGATCCGTCCAATATGGAAAGCATTTTGCATCATGTGCAGCGAATGACCGATAATGCGTTTGAATTTAAAGGTTCTCTTTGTGTGGTGGACAGCAAAAACTTCTCAAAACTTTTTCATTCATTGCATACCTTCCAAAGGCAAATCAATTATAGCAACCTGATTATTTTAAACAAAACAGACCTGGTAGACAGGCACACGGTGGAAACAATAACCGAAAAAATAAAAGAAGTCAATCCGATGGCAGGGATCGTAAAGACGACTTATTGCAAACTGGATAAAAAGATTTTGGAAAAAGATTTTAGTGATTTTCGTTTTCCCGAGGCCAAGGCCAGTAACAATTGTCCGAACAATAGGCCTGAAATTTTTGTACTCAAAACCAGTGAAAAGGTCACACAAAAGCAAATGCTTGCATTTGTGCTGTCTATAGCGAGGAATACATTTCGGGTCAAAGGTTTTGTGCATCTTGAGGACGGTTTATATCATTTGGATTGTGTTGGGGATGACGTTGCCGTCAAACCGTCCAATTTGTCCCGGGATGTTTCCGAAATTGTAGTGATATCAAAAGACGGAGCTGATTTGGGTCCGGTCATTCGCAAACAGTGGGATGCATTGATCGGAACAGAAATGACAATAGAATAAAATATATTTTTTTACTTGTACTATTCCCCAATATATGTTATAATTCTTTCGGATGGAAAGTTAAAAGGGAGTAGCTGCAGCAATAAAAATAGTTGCTGCGATTAGGATCAACATAATGGGAGTATCCCTGGTCCTGTCACTTTAGAAAATGAAGGAGCGAGACTTTTAGCGTAATAAGACTATGCGTATGTATAGTTTTGTTAAGCTGGAGGTGTCGCTTTTATTTATGTGAAAGGGAGGGGAGGTTCCATGAAAAGGTATTATTGTCCGTATATGGGAAGGGTTAAAGATAGCACACTTTAAACCTAAAAATACATTTGGTCAAACAACGATGGTTCTGCGTTTTTTGTCCAAATATAAATTCGATTTTAAAATGTGATATCTATATTGTAGTTTTAAAAAAAATTTGGTTTTTGTTAAAAAACCGGAAATGCTATTTGCTACATGTTATAATCTTCCGGGAGAAGAAGTTAAAAGGGAGTAGCTGCAGCAATAAAAATAGTTGCTGCGATTAGGATCAACATAATGGGAGTATCCCTGGTCCTATCACTTTGAGAAACAAAGGAGCGAGACTTTTAGCGTAATGGGGCTATACAGCCGTATAGCCTGGTTAAGCTGAAAGTCCCGCTTTTGTTTACGTTAAGCAAAGGACTATACGCTATGATAGGCCGGCATTGTTCAAGTATGACAAAAACGTATTATCATTTTATCATTTTTTTCAAAGATTTGGTTCTTAATTGAGAAGCCAGAGATACTATTTTTAGAGGAGGACACAAATGATTATAGAAATGATTAAAGCATTTTTCTTTATTTTTATTGCGGAGATGGGAGACAAGACGCAAATTTTAGCGATGGCTTTTGCTACAAGGTATAAGGTGCAAAAGGTATTATGGGGTGTTTTGATTGGTTCCTTTTTGAACCATGGGCTAGCGGTGATTTTGGGAGCATATATGTCCAGTGTTGTTCCCGTTGAGCTCATACAATTTGTGGCGGCATGTGCCTTTATCCTTTTTGGGTTATGGGCTTTAAAGTATGAAGAAGAGGAAGAGGAAAAAGCGAAAAAAGAAAAGTTTGGGCCGGTTGTCACGGTTGCATTGACCTTTTTTATCGGTGAATTAGGTGATAAAACGCAGCTGGCGGCTATTACCCTGTCTACTACGGCCCAATATCCGGCGTTTATTTTAATGGGTACGGTACTTGGTATGGTTGTGACCAGCAGTATCGGTATTTTTATAGGGAGCAAGCTTGGAAAAAGGATTCCCGAACTGGCCATAAAAATCATTTCCGGCTTCATTTTTATATTCTTCGGTATTTTAGGATTGTTCGAGATGACGCCGGTGGAATATAAAACGCCTCTTAATTTATCTGCATTTTTTATCCTATTATCTGTCATCGTATTCATACTCCTTAAGCCTTCTATACAAGCAATGCGAACCGGAAAAATCTCCGCATTCCGGAAAACGGCGGCAGAGTTGCATAAGCATGTCCGGGAAATGAGGAATACTGTGGATAAGATATGTTTGGGTGAGCATTCTTGCGGAAAATGTCAAGGAAAGGACTGCGGGATAGGTTTTTTAAAAGAAGCCTTACTGCATGTAAATGAACAAGGTGTTTGTATCTACCCGGACAAGTGGCATGACGGGGTAGACACAACAGAAAAAGCATATGATATGGACAGGGTTATAGAAGGGCTTACCATTTCGGTAATGGTTTCGGAAAAGTTTGGGAAAACAAAGGACAAACATTTTATTGCCAATAAAGCACGTGAAATTTTTGAATTGATATGTTTTAGGGAGAAAATCTCTTTTGAAGGAGATGTAAAAGCCTATTTTTCCTTATTAAACCGAAAGAATAAGGTGCTAAGCGAAAGAATTGTCAATCAATATAATATACTGAAAGAGGTCAAACAATGTCAAGAGACTGAAAAATGTCCAGAGATTAAGAAATGTAGAGAAAGCTAAAAAATGTAAAAAAGTTGACAACTTTGTACTTAGGTGATATAATCGCGTTGGAAGTGTAGTCATAGTCCTTTCTACAATTTTTTTCTATTAATATGGAAGGTTTTACTGTTTTTATACGCTCTCTGGTATGGATTCCCTCTTAATTGGTTATAACTATAACAATATAATAAAACAAGGTGGTGAATTATGGATAGAGATATTCTAAAACAAAAAACGCTGGAAGATTTGCGTTATATTGCAAAGATGATGGGAATCAAAAAGATTTCCAGAGCTCGAAAAAACGAACTTATAGAAGTTATTTTGGAACATTCCGAGAAAAACGAATCATCCCAGGATGATAAACCTTTAATTGAACCTATTGTAGGAAAAGGTGCTGAAGAGAAGGCAAAGGAAAAAAAAGAGAGCACAGCGCCCAAAAAAAGAGGTCGCAAGAAAAAAGTTGTAGCTGAAGCGCAAAAAGAAGCTGATGAAAAAGTTCAAATGAAGCCGGAAGAGAACGTTCGGAAAAAGGTTGAAAAGAAGGAACCGAAAGCAGAGGAAGAAAAAAAGGCTGCCGGAAATGATAAATTACAAAAAAAACCTGTTCCCCTTCCCCGAAAAGAAACTGTATCTAATGGTGAAATAAAGGCAGCAGCAGACGAAATTGCGGACAAGTCAGAGGAAAAGAAAGGCGAAATACCGAGAAGGGAACAGAAAAGAGAAGACCGAAGAGAAGATAGAAGAAATGGTGATTATCCTGCTGCTTTTGAAAAAATCGAGAGCGATGACCCGGTAGGAGGTATTCTGGAAGTTCTGCCCGACGGATACGGGTTTTTAAGAAGTAATAATTATTTGTCCGGGCCAAAGGATATTTACGTATCACCTTCACAAATTCGGAGATTCAACTTAAAAACCGGTGATAAAATCATTGGGAAAGGAAGAATACCGAAAGAAGGAGAGAAGTTTCAAGCACTGTTATATGTGCAAACAGTAAATGGTGATTCTCCTGATGTTGCATCGAAACGCGCACCTTTCGAAAATTTGACGCCGATATTCCCGGATGAAAAAATTAAGCTGGAAGTGAATGCAAGGGAATTATCCATGCGGCTTATCGATTTGATTGCACCAATAGGCAAAGGTCAAAGAGGAATGATTGTAGCACCGCCCAAAGCAGGAAAAACCATTCTTTTGAAAAAGATAGCCAACAGTCTTTCTGAAAATTATCCCAACATGGAACTAATTGTTTTACTGATTGATGAGCGGCCTGAAGAAGTGACCGACATGCAGCGGTCTATTAATGGTGAAGTGGTATATTCCACGTTTGACGAAGTGCCCGAACACCATATAAAGGTTGCGGAGATGGTGTTGGAAAGAGCACAGAGACTGGTGGAACAGCAAAAAGATGTGGTTATACTTTTAGACAGTATCACCAGATTGGCCAGGGCATATAATTTGACGATTCCGCCGACAGGCAGAACGCTTTCCGGAGGGCTTGATCCCGGTGCACTACATCGACCTAAAAAGTTTTTTGGAGCTGCGAGAAATATTGAATTTGGCGGAAGCTTAACCATTCTTGCCACAGCGTTAATAGAAACCGGAAGCCGAATGGATGATGTTATTTTTGAGGAATTCAAGGGTACGGGGAATATGGAACTGCATCTTGACAGACGTCTTTCCGAAAAGAGGATTTTCCCTGCTATGGATATCAATAAATCCGGAACAAGAAGAGAGGAATTGTTATTAACGCAAAAAGAATTGGAAGCAATTTGGACAATTAGAAAAGCACTCAGTAATCAGGGAACGGCAGAGGTGACAGAAACGCTCATTAATCGTTTAATGGCAACCAAGTCCAATGAAGAGTTTGTAAATAACATCGTGAGAGCATTTGACAGGTAATTTACATATTTTCGCGCTCAATATAGATACCTAGATACTGTCTTAAGATTATCTGAATTTTCCGAATATACAGTTGCAAAAATGAATATTTTGTGGTAAAATATTTCCCGTTATGCAGACAATTTATATTTATAATATAAAAGTAGGGTATCCATATTATTAAGGTTGTAATATGGATGGGAGGAAAGAGGTGAAAGTCGTGAAAGAAGGAATTCATCCGAATTACCATGCGGATACTGTGGTTAAGTGTGCGTGCGGTGCAGTTTTTGAAACAGGTTCCACAAAAAAAGATGTCCATGTTGAGATATGCTCGAAGTGTCATCCTTTCTTTACAGGTAAACAAAAATTTGTTGACACCGGAGGGCGTGTAGAGAAATTTAGAAAGAAATTTGGTTTGAAAAGTACTGATGAAAAGTAATGAATATGTGAGTCAGGGAGTATCTCCCTGGCTCATTTGTCTATATATTGAAGTAAATCTATTATAATTGCAAGGGCTTTGGACAAACTATTATTTAAAGAATATATACTATATAACTTTAAGGGGAAAATAATAATGAAAGAAATTATTTCCGATAGACAGGGGTTAGCACTTGCAATTCTTTTTATGTTCGGAGAATCTTCAATACTGGTGGCAGGTTTAACGGCACAAAAAGACTTATGGCTGGCAATTATTTTATCAATCCTGATGGCATTGCCGTTAATGTTTATCTATATCGGATTATTTAATAGCATGCCGGGTAAAAATTTATTTGACATGATTGAATTTTGTTTCGGAAAATGGATAGGAAAGGGCATCATTTTATTATATGCATGGTATGCTTTTGATTTAACGTCGTTAGTTTTAAGAGATTTCGGTCAATTTGTTAAAACGGTAAGTCTGCATGAGACCCCGCTGATCATTCCGATGATAGGTCTCATTCTTTTATGCACTTGGGCTGTAAAAGAAGGCATAGAGGTTTTGGGGCGGTGGGGGGAAGTAATGTTTCTAATACCTATCGCCTTGACCTTTGTGGCTGTGCTATTACTAATTCCTACAATGAATATCAATCATCTTCGTCCGACTTTATATAACGGTGTCAGGCCCGTTTTCGAAGGCGCTTATGAAGTATTTATTTATCCCTTTGGCGAATTGGTCATATTTACGACACTTTTTTCTGTTTTGAAAAATAAGCGGTCTGCCTACATAACCTTTATTCTTGGGCTGTTAATCGGGGGATTGCTGATATTAACGATTTCGGTTTCGATCGTTTTAGTGCTGGGTGTAGAGCCTATATTGGGTACGTATTTCCCGACATATAATACAATCGCACAAGTCAACATTGCGAATGCACTGCAAAGGATAGAAATTGTGTCGGCGATTATATTTTTGCTGGGAGGTTTTGTAAAAGTCAGTGTATATTTAATAGCAACCTGCAAGGGGGTTGTGAGAGTATTCGGATTGAAAGAGTCTAGGTTTATAGTCGTCCCGATCTCCTTATTGGTTATTAACCTGACCTACTTTCATTTTGACAATATAATGAGTTTTAATGAATGGATTTTTGATGTGTGGATATATTATGCCTTTTTATTTATGGTGATTATACCTATTATGCTTTTGATTATTGTTAAAATCAAGAAGAAAAGCTTAAACAAGCGATAAGTTGCATAAATGCAGAGGAGATCCCGGGTTAAGGCTGGATCAACACTAGAAAGCATTACCGACAACAAAAAAAGCTCCTTTGGCTAAGATAGGTTATGAGGAATGCGATGCATAAACCCAAATTAGTAAAGGAACAAAAAGCCTTGCGCTGTTATATCCGGTATTGCGCAAACGCGAAGCAATTCATTTTTATCTAAGTTCAAGTGAAAGTGGCAGCCTGTCATAGGGCCGGTCATTACACTAAGAAGTTTTTCTTTGAAAAACATTGTATTTCTTGCAGGGATATCTCTGCCGACTTATACATGCTGCTATGTATAAGTCATCTTTAGGTTATTGTACAGAGGTGCCTTCAAACGGACTAGGCGTTTTCCGTAAGTTGCTTGTAACCTGCACAAATAGCAATGACAGTTACCACAATAATAGCCCAAAACCACCATTTTTTTAAGATTTTCATATTGATTCATCCCTTCATTCATTCTTTTGTTAAAGATAACCAGCTGCAGCCTGAAAATGCATTTGCAAAAGGCGTTTTTAAAAATACATGGTTCATGCTATGTATCTCCAATAATCAAAAATGCTACTCTTTTGGAACGCCTTTTGATCCGTTATGGATTGATAGCAGCCGAAACAACGATAGTTCTACGTTTTTTGTTCAAATATTAATTCAATCTTAAAGTGAGATATTTCTATAGACCGCAATAAATTATAACATGGGAGGGATAAAAACATTGTCGTATTTTGTCGAATCGCAAAAAAAATGAAAAAAGGCAACGGTTTTATAGGCCAAATATGATTTTGTATCACTATTGAATTTGGATACATAAAGTGGTATAGTAGTGATAAACAAAAACTGTCGAATAATGTCGAGGGTGGTTGGTATGGATATTATCAAAGTTATCATTGTGGAGGACAATATCGGATTTTGTGAAGAGCTATCCGTATTCCTTAACCAGGAGGAAGACATCAAGGTAGTTGGTACTGCAAAAAATGGCTATGAGGCTCTTGATTTAATTACTACATTATCTGCCGACGTAGTATTATTAGATCTTATCATGCCATATATGGACGGGCTTGAGGTATTGGAGAGGCTTAGTCAAATAATGCCTCACAAAAGGCCTATTATTATTGTCATATCATCGATGGGACAAGATATGCATACGCAGAAGGCTTTAACACTAGGTGCGGATTATTATTTGGCGAAGCCTATTAAAATGGATCTTTTATTAGATAGGATTAAGCTATTGTGCGGTCTGTCACCGACAGTTAGAAAGAAGGGAAATGAGGGCAATAGCAATATTGAAAACGTAGTGTCTAAGACGCTTCATCAAATTGGTGTACCTGTACATATAAAAGGCTATATGTATCTAAGGGATGCCATTGTTATGGCCATTAGCAATATAGGCAGTGAAGATCCGATTACAAAACATCTATATCCCAGTATCGCCAAAAAACATAATACTGTGCCGAGCAGAGTGGAAAGGGCAATCAGGAATGCAATTATTGCAGCCTTTGAAAAAGGTAATCGTAAAATGCTAGGAGAGCTTTTTGTTCCTGCAGATCCCTTTAATGCGGTTAAGCCCGTTAATAGGGAGTTTATTGCGAAGGTTGCCGATGTTATAAGATTAAAACTGAAGATTCATTAGAAAAAGAAATAGGAGCAGCCGGTGCTCCTATTGTTTTATTTCCCTTGATCATATATAATGAAGTAGAGGATAGGGAAAGGAAGAACGCTTATGAGTGAAAACAAAAAAATATGTCCGACCACTATCGGCGGACAAGCAGTCATTGAAGGGGTTATGATGAAAGGCCCTAAAGAAACGGCTATTGCGGTAAGAACGCCGGATGGGTCTATCACGATAGAAAAAAAACCTTTAAAATCTTTAAATATGAAATATAAATTTTTAAAGCTGCCTATTGTAAGAGGTGTACTTGCATTTTTTGAATCTATGGTCATTGGTGTTAAATCGTTGATGTTTTCGGCAGAGTTCTATGATTTGGAGCCGGAGGAAGAAGAACAGCCGTCCAAATTTGACCAGTTTTTGGAAAAAACATTTGGGGATAAACTCCAGGATGTGTTAATCTATTTTTCGGTGATAGTTGCAATCTTGTTCGGTGTAGGATTATTTATGCTGCTTCCGACCGTGATCATAGGATTTATAAAGCAGTTGGTTCAGAATCATATTATTGCGACGATTGCCGAGGGCGTACTGAGAATTACCATTTTTTTAGTCTACATTATTCTAATATCCCGCATGAAGGATATACAAAGGGTATTTCAGTATCATGGGGCAGAGCATAAAAGTATTTTTTGCTATGAGAATCAGGAAGAGTTAACGGTAGAAAATGTGAAAAAACATGGAAGATTGCATCCGAGATGCGGTACAAGCTTTTTATTGATTGTCATGATTGTAAGCATTATACTGTTTTCATTTATTTCTTGGGATAATGTTTGGACAAGATTGGGATTAAGACTTTTATTATTGCCCTTCGTGGCCGGCATTTCATACGAAGTCATTAAATTTGCGGGCAGGAGTCAACATCCTATTGCCAGAGCCATTAGTATACCGGGGATGTACTTGCAAAGGCTGACAACACGAGAGCCGGATGACAGTCAAATCGAAGTAGCGATTGAAGCTTTAAAAAGCGTAGTACCTGAAAACAGAAAGGAAGATCGTTGGTAATGGGTCCGTCTATCAAAGAACTATTGTATGAATCCGTACAATATTTGAAAGCTAATGGCGTCGAGAATAGCATTCTCGACGCTCAATTGATTTTATGCCATGTCTTAAACAAAGATAGATTGTACCTGACGGTACATGGTCATGAAGCCTTAAACGGAGATATGGTTACACAATGTCGTCAGTTGCTGCGTCAAAGAGCACAGGGAATGCCGGTACAGTACATGACAGGATTACAAGAATTTATGTCATTGCCCTTTAAAGTGACGCAAGATGTATTGATACCTCGGGCGGATACCGAAGTGCTGGTAGAATATGTGCTCAAGCAATATCAAGATTCGGACAATGCACGGCCGTTGCTTGGTATGGATATCGGTACGGGTTCCGGCTGTATCGCTGTGAGTTTGGCCTATTATATCAAAGACATAACGGTTTGGGCCGTAGATATATCCGGAGAAGCGCTGGCAGTGGCCAAAGAAAATGCGGCATTAAACGATGTTGGCGACAACGTCCGCTTTATACATCAGGATATCCTGCAGGGGATTCCGGAAGTACGGCATGAAAGGCTGTTGGATGTGATCATTTCCAATCCCCCCTATATTCCGACGGGTGTTATCGATACCCTGCAAACGGAAGTAAGAGATTACGAGCCCCATCATGCGCTGGATGGCGGTGCCGATGGCTTTCGTTTTTATCCTGCCATTATCCGGCAGGCTGCACGGTATTTAAAACCGGGTGGTTTGCTGGCATTGGAAGTAGGACATGATCAAAGCGGTGATATCGCAAATTTAATAAAAAAAAGCGGCAGATATGAAAGAATAGAGATTGTAAAAGATTTAGCGGGGATCAATAGAGGGATATGTGCTAGAAAAATGCACAACTGACACTATGCAGTTGTGCATTTACTCTCGCCAGAGCCTAAATAGGCCCGCACGCTGTAAATTTCGGACAATGAGTGTGACGACCGGGCCTAGAATCATTCCGAAAATGCCGAATATTTTTAATCCTATATACATGGATATCAGCGTAGCAAGAGGATATAAGCCGATTTGACCTCCTACGATTCTGGGTTCCAGCGACTGTCGTACCAGTAATGTAATAGCATAAAGGATTATGAGAGATAGTGCGAGCATATATTCTCCCGTTAGCAGTGAAAACAGGGCCCACGGAATCAAAACAGTTCCGGTTCCAAGTACAGGGACCGCATCAATTAAGCTGATTAACAGCCCTAACAACAATGCGTATTCCACGCCGATAATCATAAGACCAAGGGTAACTTCAACAAACGTAATGCCCATCAAAATAAGCTGGGCCTTAATATAGCCTAATAAAGCGAAACGCAAATCATTTTTAATACTCACAATTCTTGCGATCCAGGCAGCGGGTATTTGCCGCACAAGAAACTTTTTGATGCCTTCTCTATCACTGCTGATAAAATATGTAGAAATAAATAATACGATTGTAAATATTAAAACAGCAGGCAAAGATTTTGCTAATTTGGTTGTCGCCTCCGGCAAGGGAGCCAGTAATGTGCCCAAACTATTAGCGAGCGCATTGATGGCGGAATCCACAAATTGTGAGAGCTCAATCGGAAGATTGACATATATGTTGATGCCCGTATTCAATAAATTGTCGGCGCTTTCGGAAAGCATTTCCGAAAGTTCAGGCAATTGTTCGACCAACCCTTTTAGTTCATATACAATGCTGTTAGCGATAAAAATCAATAAAGACACAATCAATACGAGGGCCAGAAACACGGAAATAGCACTTGCCGCTTTTCGAGGTATTTTGGCTCTTCTCTCCAAAAACAAGACGAGAGGCTCAATAATGCGGGCCAATCCATACGCAATAATAAAGGGCAGCAGCCATTTGAAAACAGTCACGGCAACAAAATAAGCCAATACAATGCTCAATATAACAAGCATTGTATTTAATATGAAATTTGTATATTTATTTAATTTTATGTTCATGTTGATGCCACCTAAAAATTATATTTTTTAATGATATATATCCCGATAAAGAAATTATATCCAAGTATGCAGAAGGCATAAAACGCGTATAACGTTCCGGAATGAATAGATCTTTATTGCGAGTTGTATAGATTATATAATATACAGGTAATCAATGCAATGGTATTTGGGGTATGTAAAGAAAATTTAATGAGAAGACCTGAAAAGGGGGAGGTGTTTTTTCACACCGCCCCTGTTTTCTTAGTCTCTATGATGATTAATAAAATAATCCATGAGTGTATGTCCCTCGGCAAAATAAATCCCTGTGTCCTTTGCTGAAAATTCATCGTACACTTGAGCAGGATGATGTTGTATGTTGTTTTTTTGATAAATGACAAAAGGCACCGGTTCGTCAGTATGGGTTCTAAGGCTTAAAGGTGTGGCATGGTCGGGCAATACCATTATCTTATAGTCGTCTTCGATTGTATCCAAATAACCCTTGATGACCTTGACAATCCTTTCGTCTATCCTTTCGATAGCGATTACTTTATTTTGAATTTCATAGCGATGTCCGCATTCGTCAGGTGCTTCAAGATGGACATATACAAAATCCTGTCCTTGTTCCAACGCTTCAATGGCAGCTCTTGCCTTGCCTAAAAAATTTGTGTGAATGGTGCCGGTGGCCCCCTCCACTTCGATGGAGTTCAAACCGGCACAAATGCCGAGGCCCTTAATCAAGTCAACGGCGGAAATGACGGAGCCGCTAAGCTTATATTTATCTTTAAAGCTGGATAGTCTCGGTTTTTTACCTTCCCCCCAGATCCATATGGAGTTTGCGGGCCGTAAGCCCTTGGCAAGACGTTTTTGATTAACCGGGTGGTTTTCCAGCAATTCACTGCTCTTTACCATTAAATCCAAAATGATTTTCCCGTTTGGGCCTTGGGGAAGAAAATCGGTTATTTTCTTTTCCAAAATATCGTGCGGCGGTGTCAGGGTAAAATCGCAGGGACCGTTGTGCCACACCATTAGATGTCGATAACTGATACCGGGGTAAAATTTAATCGCTTCCGTATGCAGATGCTTATGGATATCCACCATGATTTGCCGCGCTTCTTCGGTCGATATTTCATCAGCGCTGTGATCGATAATCGTTCTTTCCCCATAGTTTTTTTCATTCGAAAGGGTGACAAGATTACACCGGAAGGTAATATCCGATTCCGACAAGTCCACCCCCATGCTGGCCGCTTCAAGGGGGGAGCGTCCGGAATAAAATTCAAAAGGATTATAACCCATTACGGAAAGATTGGCCACGTCACTTCCCGGAGGCATTTGATCGGGAACGGTTTTCACCAAGCCGAGCTCTCCGTGTTTTGCCAAATCATCAATAGTCGGTATATTCGCGTATTGCAGGGGGGTTTTGCCGTCCAATTGTTCCAAGGGATGATCAGCCATGCCGTCTCCTAGTATTACAACATATTTCATGACGTATTCTCCTTTAATGTATTTGTAGGGTGGGCATAAGTTTCCCACGAAAAGACGACTTTATTATAACAGAAGTTTGCAAATAGGGAAAGAGAAATTTTTATGGTTAAGATCTGAAAATACGGAACAACGACTCGATAGGTACATTAGTTGGGAGGCCGGTGTTCGAAGTTAAAAAAAATTTTCTCAGAATGCATTCTTCCAACTCCGAACCCCTGACTCCCGACTTCGAACTATTGCTTATGCAATATCGGCAGTTTCGCCTTTGGATGCTTTCATAATATTGTATTTTTTCCCTAAATGCTCTAAAGCATTTAAAACCGTGTCTAAATGTTGGCGCGTATGATTGCACATAAGGCTCATACGTATTCTTGAAAGTCTTCGTGACACGGCGGGATATTGTACCGCATTGACGTAGATATCTGCTTCGTGAAGCTCACGGCACAGTTCACGTACTTTGACATCATCGCCGATAATAATCGGAAAAATGGCTGTTTCGCTATTACCCAAATTGAAGCCTAATGACAGCAGGTTTTTCCGGAAATAACGAATATTATCCCATAAATTTTTCCTGAGTACCGGTTCGTTCTCAATAATATTCATAGCTTCTATTAATGAAGCGGCTGTTTGGGGTGTTTGGGCCGTTGAAAACATATAAGGCCGAGAATAATATTGAAGGTATTCGATGATTTCTTTGCGTCCGGCCACAAAGCCGCCTACTGTGCCCAATGCTTTGCTAAAAGTGCCGGCCACAATATCCACTTTTCCTTCAATATTAAAGTATTCCGGTGTGCCGCGGCCTTTTTGCCCGATGACACCGGTGGCATGGGCTTCGTCTACCATCACGTAAGCACCGTAATGATGGGCGATTTCAACGATTTTGTCCAGTTTGCAAATATCCCCGTCCATCGAATAGACCCCATCAATGATCACCATCTTGGTACGATATTTTTTTTGACACTTTTGAAGTACCTTTTCCAGTGATTTCATATTATTGTGTCTGAAATGTTCAACATGGGTGCCTTTGCACCCGTCTATAATACTTGCGTGTACCAGCATATCCAAGACCGCAACGTCTCCTTCTCGCAGCAGTGCCGAAATAGAGCCCACATTGGAGCCGAATCCGTTGGTGTAAATAATGGCAGATTCGCAGCCTTTAAACGCTGCCACTTTTTTTTCCAATGCTATATGTATATCAAGCGTACCGCCTAACAAGGGAACACTGCCTGCGCCGGAACCGTATTTCTCCAATGCCTTTTTTCCTGCCTCAATGGTTTTAGGATGCTTGGTAAGATTTAGGTAATCATTAGATGCCATGTAAATCATTTCTTTTTCTTTGCCTGTATAAGGGTCTGCTACTCTCATCGTAGGGCCTGAACCGCTTAAAGAAACTCTACGGTAGTGTGTATGATGGTTTTTGTGAATATCTTTTAGATACTCATGAAAAGCTTTCGCCCTTTGCAGCATATCCAAATCTGCTATATCATAAAAATCTGCAAGGCTGTATTGGGTAAAATCGATCATCTTTATCACCTCAAATTTAAGTTTATAAAAGCTATCATGCATTACAAATTATACCATAATAGTATAGCACAAAATTTTAAAAAAATACATATATGGTTGGAATAAACAAGTCAGCTCACTAGAGCGTTAAAATTTCGCTGCAGACGTATTTTGAAAGAATCAGGAGAAATGATAAGGAAAGAAGCAATAATTAACCTAAAGAGATTGTATAAGATGTTGAATATTTATAAGGTTTGTGTTAATATGTTTACGCATGAAAAACATTTGTGTGTGAATAGAAGACAATTTTGGCTGCAAGGAGCGAAGTAATAATGAATGAACAGCACAGATACTATTTAGTGGATGCTTCTGTGCTTCCCGAGGTTTTCGGTAAGGTCATTGAGGTTAAGAAGCTTTTGGAAATGGGAAAAGTAAAAACGATTAACGAGGGCGTAGAACGTGTGGGAATCAGTCGAAGTGCTTATTATAAGTATAAAGACGCTGTATTTCCGTTTTTTGAGCTGTCTCAAGGAAAAATCATTACATTATTTTTTATTCTTGAAGATATACCGGGGATTTTATCAAATATTTTGAATGTTATTGCCGATTACAAGGCAAGTATTCTTACGATCAATCAGAATATACCCATTAATGGGACGGCCAATATGACGATCTCTATTCGAACGGGAAATATGAAGGGAGACAGCGAGGCCCTTGTTGATGAGTTTAAAGGCATTGAAGGGGTTAAGAAAATAGATATATTGGCAAGAGAGTAGAATTTTAATTAAGAATTAAGAGTTAAGAATGAAGAATTAGGAATTGAGGATTGCAAAAGTGTTGGGTTTTGATGGGATGGGTGGGATGATAATATATAGGTCAAAACTAGTATTGGTTCTTTGTTCTTAGTGCTTAATCAGAATTACGGGAGGTTTTTTTTATGGTTAAAATTGCAGTGATGGGATTTGGAGTAGTGGGTTCCGGGGTCGTTGATGTGATAAAGAAGAATGCGGAAAGTATCAGGCGAAAGGCCGGGAAGTCAATTATTGTAAAGCATATATTGGATATTAGAGAGTTTCCCGAAAGTCTTGAAAGACACCTATTGACTAAAAATGTAGACGATATTATGAATGACGATGAGGTCAGCATTGTTGTAGAAGTGATGGGCGGAGTAGAACCGGCCTACGCATTTACAAAAAGGGCTTTGTTAGCGGGCAAACATGTTGTTACTTCCAATAAGGAATTGGTTGCAGCCCATGGCGCAGAACTTCTTGCTATCGCAAAAGAAAAGAATATCAATTATTTTTTTGAAGCAAGTGTCGGCGGCGGAATACCGATTATCAGACCGTTGAATCAATGTCTTGCAGCGAATGAAATTGCTGAAATCAACGGTATATTGAACGGTACTACCAACTATATTCTTACTCAAATGATCAGGAAGGGACAGAGCTTTGAGGACGCATTGCAAGATGCCCAGGAAAAAGGGTATGCCGAACGAAATCCTGCCGCAGATGTGGAAGGCCATGATGCTTGCAGAAAGATTGCAATTCTTTCGGCCCTTTCGTTTGGGAAGCATGTGGATTCGGAAAAGATTCATACCGAGGGTATTACAAAAATCAGTTTGGAAGATGTAGAATATGCTGAGGAGATGGGCAGCGTTATCAAATTGATTGCAGTAAGCAAGAAGCTTGGCGATAAAGTATTCGCCCGTGTAAGTCCGATGATTATCCCAAGGGAACACCCGCTGGCCGGAGTGGAAGATGTATTTAACGCAATCTTGGTTAAAGGGGATGCAATCGGAGATGTGATGTTCTATGGGAGAGGCGCGGGGAAATTTCCTACAGCCAGTGCCGTAGTGGCCGATGTTATTGATATTGTTAAAAATATTGATAGAAACAATAGAATCATATGGTCAAAAAATGATGAAAATCTTTTAGCAGATATCAAAGAGACAATGGCGAGTTATTTCGTCAGGGTAAAAGCGGACGATAAAACAGCCGTATACAATAGTGTGAATAAGATTTTTGGGGATTGCAGCTTTATTACGATAGAGAATTCCAAAACCCAGGACGAGGTAGCCTTTGTAACACCGGAGCATAAAGAAGCGTATTTGCAAGAGGCGGTAGCCAGGATTAAAAAGCTGTCGTGCGTACACGCTATATGCAGTATAATACGGGTGGAGAAGGGATAACAGGCGCTAAGCCTTTCCCAAATTTTCTTCAACTTCATTAAGTGCACCCAATCGTAATAATTATGTTGAAATGAATGATACTATTCATATATAATAAAATCAATAAAAGCCTTGATACCGTTAAGTGTAATAAAGGCTTTTTTTGTTTAGCAATAAAACTGACTGAAAAAGCGAGGTTACCATTTATGCAAAAACATGATAATAAAAAATCAAAGCGTAGTGTAAAATATTCCCCAAAAACGGATGCAGAAAGACATCGTCAGCCAATCGACAAGGAAGAGCGGTCTGCCGAAGACCGAATAGAGGGACGCAATCCTGTGATGGAGGCGTTGAAGTCGGATAGAGAAATAGATAAGATTTTGGTACAGCAGGGAGAAAGACACGGCTCAATTGTCAAAATCATTGCCTTTGCCAAAGAAAAGAAAATCGTGGTGCAAGAAGTGGCCAGACAAAAATTAGATGCGCTCTCAGCAATCGGCAATCATCAGGGTATCATAGCTTTTGCCGCCATGCATCAATATGTAGAGATAGACGAGATACTATCAAAAGCGGCTAAAAAAGAGGAGCACCCCTTTGTAATTATAGCGGAAGAAATTACGGACCCCCATAACCTGGGTTCTATCTTAAGGACAGCTAACGCAGCAGGGGCACACGGGGTCATTATCTCTAAAAGAAGATCGGTAGGGCTGACGGCTGCGGTTGCAAAGGCATCTGCCGGCGCCGTCGAATATGTTCCGGTTGCGAAGGTGACCAATTTGTCTCGGACCATAGAACAATTGAAAAAGCAAGGCATCTGGATCGTAGGAACGGATACGCAGGGAGAGCAATATCTTTATCAAGCCGATTTAAAAGGTCCCATCGGTTTGGTAATCGGCAGTGAAGGAAAAGGTATGAGCAGATTGGTGAAAGAAAAATGTGATTTTTTGATAAAGATTCCCATGAAGGGGGAGATTGATTCCCTGAATGCCTCCGTTGCGGGGGGCGTTGTGATGTATGAAGTACTGAGACAGCGGGGGGAATAGAGAGAGGGCCGGCTTATATCCTTTGAAAATAAGGTCTGCGCCCTAAAATGCCTGTTGCACTTCCGAGATGAGACAGTATATAATGATGAGGTATCATAACGAACAGCGGATAAACATCCATATATGGATACCCAACTTTAAAGTTGAATTGATAGTTTGGACAAACAACGCAGAAGCATCGCTGTTTTGGATATTCTTTCATCCATAACCGATCAAAAGGCGTTTCAAAAAAGTAGAATGTATGTAGGTCATTTTACGCAGTAAAATCCGACCAAAATCTTAAGGGTTCAATACCCTTGAGATTTTATTACCCGTGGACATACATAACATGTATAATGTAT